>CAYSKA010000092.1:0-6518 GCA_964431505.1 uncultured Oscillospiraceae bacterium | reverse complement strand
GTATGAATACGAAGGATTTTATAAAATACAAACCCAAGCAAAATAGGGGTCTGTTCCCCTTTTTTAAACGCTTCCGTGTTATAATCTCGGTGATTTTGTGTATTTTTACAGCGCTGTTCCTGTTCATACCATATGTATTCAGCCCTGAGTCTGCTATGGGTTCCATGGCCGATTCAATCGAGGCGAACGACGGACAGGGAGCTTTAGAGGAACGGCCAGGCGGGGAGCAGGGAGAACCGGTAGAAACCCCATTTGGCGATGGCCTGGAAAATGAAAACGCTGGCACGCTTCTCTATAGGCTGGGAGACGACAATAGTGATATAGCTCAAATACAGGAAGCCTTAATGGACCTTGGGTATATGGATTCGGATGAGCCTACGACAAAGTTTGGCCCGGCGCTTGAGGATGCCGTAAAGAGAATACAGCGGACGCACTACCTTGAGGAGACGGGTACGGTCGATGAAAAGCTTATGGCGCTCATTGAATCAGGGGCCGCCATGCCATATGTCATTGAGCGTGGAAACAAGGGCAACGACGTTTTGATGCTTCAAAACCGTTTGAACGAGCTGGGCTTTTATGAGGATAAAAACAATGGCTATTTCGGAGCTGCTACGGAAAATGCGGTGGGCATGTTTCAGGCTAAAAACGAACTTACCGTAAATGGCAGGGCTGACCTTGAAACAAGAAGCGTACTATACTCGCCCATGGCAAGAGACAGCGCTGATTCAATGCCGTCTCCGGGCCTGTCTGAGACAGAAACGCCCGTCCCGCCGTCCCCTACGGCCACGCAGAGGCCGGCAGTTTCGCCCACGCCAAGGGAAACTCCCAGGCCAACTTCAACTCCTAGGCCCAATGTTACGCCTACGCCTACCAGAACCCCATCGATAACTCCCAAGCCTACACCGACACCCGCGCCTACGCCGACACCTACTCAGCCTCCGTCTGCCAATGTGGAGACGTTTATCAGTATACTAACGGCACAGCTGGGAAAGCCATATGTCTGGAGCACGGAGGGTCCTGACAGCTTCGATTGTTCAGGACTGGTGTACTATTGCCTGAGACAGGCTGGCGTCAGGGTGTCCCGTTACACTGCGGCCGGCTATTCACAGGTTGAAAGCTGGGGACTTATAAGCCGCCAGTCAGACCTTAAACGCGGTGATCTGGTGTTTTTCAGCAACTCGTCGGGGTATATAAACCATGTTGGAGTATATCTTGGCTACAATAGCTATATACATGCATCGTCATCTGCCGGCGAAGTGGTGATATCCAGCTGGAACAATTGGGCTGTAACAAACTTTGAACTTGGCAGGAGAGTATTTTAGATTAAATTTAGATTAAAAGGGTTCCATGGTACAGCGGAACCCTTTTAATTATGTTTGCCCCTGTAAACTGAGGGTACAGAACCTTAGACATAAAGCTGCGCTGCCCTCGGCTAAATATACAATATTTTAGGGGTTCCTTTGTTGGCAATATTCAAAATCGGGACTATAATTGAACTATATATTGTTCTTTTAAGGAGGACTAGTTATGATACCAGAAACAATGGACGCGCTTGTAAAGCCGAATAAGGAAAAGGGCCTCGTACTTGAACGTAGGCCGGTGCCATCTCCAGGTATGGGCGAGGTCCTCATACGAATACATAGAACCGCAATCTGCGGAACGGATGTTCATATTTACAACTGGGATCCATGGAGCGAAAAGAATATCGTACCGCCCATGATAGTAGGGCATGAATACGTAGGCGTTATTGCCGCGCTGGGAACCGGCGTTACAGGCTATAAGGTAGGACAGCGCGTATCAGGCGAGGGCCATATAGTATGCGGGCGCTGCCGCAACTGCAGGTCGGGTAATGGCCAGTGGTGCAAACATGCAAAGGGCGTGGGCGTAAACCGCGCAGGCGCTTTTGCTGAATACCTCTGCATACCGGCAACCAATGTAATACCCGTAAGCGACGATATACCGGATGATATTGTGTCCTTCTTTGACGCTTATGGCAATGCTACGCATACGGCGCTTATGTTTGAAACCGTGGGAGAGGACGTACTGATAACTGGCGCAGGCCCTATTGGAATGATGGCGGCGGCGATCTGCCGGCACTGCGGAGCCAGAAGAGTAGTGGTAACCGATGTAAACGATTATAGGCTTGATCTTGCAAAGAAGATGGGCGCAACGCATATTGTAAACGTTTCGCGCGACAAGCTGGGCGATGTGATGGCAGACGCCGATATGAAAGAGGGATTTGACGTAGGCCTTGAGATGAGCGGCAATGGCGCGGCGCTGAATCAAATGCTTGGTACTATGCGCAATGGCGGCAGGGTAGCCTTATTGGGCATCGCGGGTCCAGGTACGGTTGTAGATTGGAATGACGTAATCTTTAAGGGCCTTACCCTTCAAGGCATATATGGGCGCAAGATGTACGAGACCTGGTATAAGATGGTGGCAATGATACAGGCGGGGTTGGACCTGTCGCCTATTATTACCCACCGGTTCAATTACCGCGACTATGAGAAGGGCTTTGCCGCAATGAACAGCGGAAGTTCCGGAAAGGTTGTGCTCGACTGGACCTAATAGCGGTGTTTTGGTAAAAGCTATTGCCGGCGGCGGTTTAGCGCCATACGAACTATAAAAAGCAAAGGAGAATAAGAAAGAGATGAAGCAGGCTTATGAGACATTCAGAAAAGAGCTCGACAGCATACGCGATGCTGGTACCTTTAAGGATGAGCGTATAATTACAACCCCTCAGAAATCAAGAATTGATACAACAAATACCAGGGGCGTACTAAACATGTGCGCGAACAACTATCTGGGGCTGTCAAATCACCCCGCCCTTATTGAGGCGGCCAAGGCCAGCTATGACTAGTGGGGCTTCGGCCTCTCCTCGGTCAGGTTTATTTGCGGAACCCAGAGGATACACAAGACGCTTGAGAAAAAGATCAGCGACTTTCTGGGAATGGAGGATACGATCCTATATTCATCCTGTTTTGACGCAAACGGCGGATTGTTTGAAACGCTGCTTGGGCCTGACGACGCAATAATATCCGATGAGCTTAACCATGCAAGCATAATAGACGGCGTTCGCCTCTGCAAGGCTAAGCGCTTGCGTTATAAGAACAATAACATGGATGATCTAAGGGCCCAGCTTGAGGCGGCAAAGGATTGCCGTATTAAGATGATAGCTACCGATGGGGTTTTCTCAATGGATGGCTTTATAGCGAATCTTTCGGCGATATGCGATCTTGCAGACGAATATGGCGCGCTGGTGATGGTGGATGACAGCCATGCGGTAGGATTCATGGGCGAGCATGGGCGCGGTACGCATGAGCACTGCGGAGTAATGGGACGGATTGACATAATAACGGGCACGCTTGGCAAGGCGCTTGGAGGCGCGTCAGGCGGGTTTACCAGCGCAAGCAAGGAGGTCATCGACCTGCTAAGGCAAAGGTCAAGGCCCTATCTGTTTTCAAACACTTTGGCTCCTGCAATATGCGCCGCGTCGATCAAGGTATTTGATATGCTGATGGAATCAACCGCCTTCAGGGATAAGGTTCATGAGAATACTGAATATTTCCGCTCAGAGCTTGGAAAGCTTGGCTTTGATGTTCCTCAAAGCACGCATCCTATTGTGCCGGTAATGCTTTATGACGCACGGGTGGCCCAGGAGTTCGCGGCGCGCATGCTGGATAAAGGCGTATATGTGGTAGGATTCTTCTATCCTGTTGTGCCCCAGGGCAAGGCAAGGATAAGGACGCAGGTCTCAGCCGGACATTCAAAGGAAGACCTCGACTTTGCCGTAAGGTGCTTCAAGGAAGTAAAGGAAGAGATGGGCATATAAGAAATTGCACATGCGCTGATGCTCACAAATAATGCAGGGCGATGGATAAGTACCGCTGCCCTGCTTTATTATTGCATTCATTCAGAGCGGAGAGTTGCCATAACAACATCGGGACGGTTAAATAGCCTTATCGGCATCACGCTATTGCCTAGGCCTCTGCTGACTATCATGGTGGTTTCGCCCTCAGTGTAGGCCCCCGACGTATATTTGGGGAACAGTCCCTGGTCGGGAGCAAATAAGCCCCCGACAAAAGGAATGCGGAACTGCCCGCCGTGCGCATGGCCACAGAACACCAGGTCAAGCGAATAGCGCTTGAAAGTATCCATATAGTTTGGCCTGTGGCATAGAAGTATGGTAAAATCATCGGAATTGCCCATGGCCGTTTCAATACGCCTGCATATAACCGTCTCAGAATCCGAGTCAAAGACCCCTATGATGGATATGCTCCGCTCTTCACGGAGGATTTCCGCTGTGGTATTTTCTAAAACGTGTACGCCGGCGCTAACCAGCTTATCATATATCTCATCATGACTTTCAAGCCGTTCCTCATGATTGCCCGAAACATAATACACAGGCGCTATTGCCACCGCGCCATAAATGAACTCCATCGCCGCATTTACATCCGGCCGCCTCCGGTCAACCAGATCACCGGTTATTACGATGATGTCGGGGGAGCTGTGAGAAAGCAAATCCAATAATGCGGAATGACCCTTACCGAATGTTTTATTATGGAGGTCTGAAACCTGGGCAATTTTAAACCCATCGAACTCGACAGGCAGTTTCCGGCTTGAATGTTCAATGTATGTGATGCCGAGCCCATTTGCCTGCCACCATAAAAAGATGGAGGCCGCTGCCAGTGAAAATGCGATTATACACATTATCTTCATTTTTTTCTTATGCGCGGTCATGGACGCGCGCCAGGCCGGTTTTCGCGGGCGCCGCCTGGCATGTGCGCTGAATCGCCGGAATGAGTGAGCACACCGGCAAGCTCAATGGTTGCATACTTGGCGTCTGCGATAAGAACCGTATATTCAGATCCGACACTGAATTCGGGAAGGGATAGTACAACCGACTGATACTCCATGGGGGGTGTCCACGCGAATATTTCACTGCCGATGGCATCCTCTATTCTAATAGCCCCTGAATGCGGCGAGGATAGGCCAAGCGCTATTGCCGGCTGCTCAGACGATGAAGTAGGAAGCGCAGCCATCGCCGCTCCCCCTGCCGCCACTACAGTTCCGCCCTTAATCACACAATACGAGCCATAGTCAAGGGCGCCGTTATTGGAATTGATGTCACTGTTGATGAGAAGCGTTCCGCCGGCTATGATGATGCCGCCGTTGGAATCTATTCCGTCACCCCCCGAAGCTATACTTATTGAGCCGCCTGTAATGCGTATAATACAGCCGTTGTCCGTCCTAAAGGCGTCCGGCTCCCGACTTTTGCCATTATTATTGTCGTCAGAACCGCCGCTGGCATTTATGCCATCGTCGTCGGATACTATTGATAGTGTGGCGCCCCCAATATGCACAGCAGACCCCTCAATGCCTTCGTACGAATTATTTATTTTAATATTACCCCCTGTTATGCTTACATGTTCGTCGGCATGAATCGCATCGTCGCCAGTGGATATGGTGATATCGCCGCCGTCCACCGCAACGCTGGCGTTTGAATGAATTGCGTCGTCCGCTGAGTTTAATGTAATAGTACCGCTGGTAATTACTATACCCAGGTCGGACTTTAACCCTTTCATCCCGCCATCCGCGTTTTTGTCATATTCGGTATAGCCGCCACCAGATGTAATATCGATGGAGCCGCCGTCGATTTTTATTACGCTTTCCGCGTCCACTGCATTGCCCGAGGATGCTATCTTTACGCTTCCGCCCGTTATTTGAACAAATCCCTTGTCAACATCGTTGTTTGTAGTCTTTATTCCTTCATCTCCGGAGATTAAATCAATTTTGCCCCCGCTTATCAGCACGCAGTCCCTTCCAACCAGCGCGTCATCCTCTGCTTTGACCGATATAATGCCGCCGCCGATCTTCAGCTTATCCTTGGAATAAATCCCGTTATTATAGTTGGCTTTGACGTTTAACGTTCCGTTACCGATTATTGTGAGGTCATCCATGGAGAAGATGGCGGAATTCGGATCATTCTCATCATTTGCCACACTTGAATAAGTACTTCCGTCGGAGATGCTGTTTACCGTTCCCTCAGCAAGTATAATAACCAGCTTCTTTGCGTTCACCACATAAATGGCAGGGCCGTCCGTACTGAATATATCGGCCCCGTTAAGCACAAGCCGAACGGGTTTGTCATCCGGACTATCAATCAGCAGCCTTCCGCCCTGCAAACTGCCGCTCAATACATAGGTGCCGCCAGAATCCACCTTTATAACTCCTGAGCACTTGTCCAAATCGATTGCTTCCGAAGTTTTGGCGCTCCAGCTGTCGTCAAGGTCGGTTGACTTAAACTCTGAAAACTCTATTCCAGAGATTATTTCATCCTTGCCCTTTATTGATATACTATCCTGAGATGCGTCATACCTGTCGGAGCCGATTACAGCATTGACACCGTCTGGCGGATAAGTATTTGACGGATTGCTATGAGGGTCCGAAACGCTGCATCCCAAAAGCAAAACTGTGGATAATAGGATTGAAATTATAGCGGCGGCCTTATTATTCAT
>CAYSKA010000091.1:0-6535 GCA_964431505.1 uncultured Oscillospiraceae bacterium | reverse complement strand
CAATCAACAGTCCTTACTTGGGTTGGAATTATAGTGATCCTGAAACAGCCGTTTTCGGAGCAGCTTTTCACGTATTTGAATGGCTGTTTGTTAGGTTAGCACCTATTATCCTTATCGGGGCAATCTTTGGAATTTTCTTGACACGAAAGAAAGTATAAAACTGTACTACTTTTGGGTATAGCTTAGACTTCAAACTATCAGTTTGCCGGGCGGATGAAATGCGCCTTATTGGTCAGACTGTGTGAAAACGTCGCAAGCACAGCATAATAATTCAATATAAGCTGTCTTTTGCTAATGATATTCGTTATATGAGCAAATTAATGAGTAAAAATTAGCTGGTTTTTTGTTTTCACACAGTCTGTGGTATATGACGCAGATACGAATATGGACGATTCAATAGTGGCTAGCAGTGTATGGGTGTACGCACTCATACGATTTTCTCAATTTGTGTACTACTCAAATTGTGAAAATCCGCTTATTGGAGGCTCAGCCCCCAATCCCCCGTATGAACGCCCCTAACGGGGCGGCTTGCGCGTCGTTGGACGCTGGATAGATGCGGTCATTTAGGCCGCCGGAAATGGAGCGTAAATCCCTATTCCAGCGGTCAGAAGATAGCACGTAAGGTAACATACCTGCACCCTCAAAAACAGGCTTCTAACGTTCCGCATATGCGCCATTTTTACCAGCTGGTAAAGAAATGCTTGTGCCGCCCAAATGCCGCCCAACTTTACAAAGTCACTTTGCAAAGCGATATGCCTCAATCAAGTAGAGGTTTAAGAAGACCCTTATTCCATGCGGCTTTGCGGCATTACACTACAAGAAGATATGCGGACTTATAAAGCTTGTTTTAGCTATACTTGAATATAAAATCTCTTCTAGAAAAGAGGTTAGGTCAATAGGCGGATTTTTAGTAAGAACAACATCAGTAAGCGTTAGAACGAAATATTCTTCAAAGGCATTTAGCTGTCCTGCTTCGTCACCGGTCAAATAGTACGAGCGGTCAATATCAGGATAAAGCATTTTTTGTTGTAATACTTTTTCCTTATGCATTTCAATAACAGGATGAACAAAATGATGCAAAAATTCATGAATAACTGATTTCTTATTTATCAAGACCTTGGATGACGGGAAAAGGCTAATTCGCGATTACATTTACTTCTGCAACCACCAACGGATTCAACTTTCCTGTGGCTGTACTCCCTTAGAAATGCGCCGTTGTGCCGCTTAACCGCTTTTTTGCTTTGCGTTACTTCCTCTGTCTGCTTTTTCGGGTGCAGTTCAAAAAAGCTTAACGGGATACGGCCATGGCCGCATCCCGTTAAAGTTCAAACAAGCCCGAGCAGACGCACGGCGTTTGCGACAATGGCGCATACCGCGATTCCAGTAAGCGTAGGAATCAGGGCCGATACCCCCGTCCATTTCCAGCTTTGCGTCTCTTTGCGTATTGTCAGCAGCGTAGTAGAGCATGGCCAGTGCAGCAGAGAGAACAACATCGTGCACAGCGCCGTCATCCATGTCCAGCCATTATCAATAAACAGTGCCTTTAAGCTGGCTAAATCGAGTTCCATAATGCTTCCCGTCTGCATGTAAGCCATAATAACTATGGGGATAACGATCTCATTGGCCGGAAAGCCGAGTATAAATGCAAGAAGAATCACTCCGTCAAGCCCGATAAACCGTGCAAAAGGATCCAGAAAACCTGCGATATGAAAAAGCAGGCTTGCCCCGTTAGCCGTTACATTTCCAAGGAGCCATATTATCAATCCTGCGGGAGCGGCAATAATTATAGCGCGCCCAAGAACGAATATTGTTCTGTCCATGATCGACCGTACTATCACCTTGCCCAGCTGAGGGCTGCGGTATGGCGGAAGCTCGAGGGTATATGAGGAAGGAACGCCCTTAAGTATGGTTTTGGTCAGCGCTTTTGACACTAGAAATGTAGCCGCTACCCCCAAGAGAATCATTCCGGTTAGCAATACGGCCGCTCCCGCCGAATTCCACAGCCCAACCGATGTCCCAATAAAGAACATGGTTATTATGGATATAAGCGTTGGGAACCTGCCGTTACAGGGTACAAAATTATTGGTTATGATTGCTATGAGCCGCTCACGCTGCGAGTCGATGATTCGGCATCCGGTTACTCCGGCCGCGTTGCAGCCAAACCCCATACACATGGTTAACGCCTGCTTTCCACATGCGCCAGCCCGTTTAAAGCCCCTGTCCAAGTTAAAAGCTATACGTGGCAGATAGCCTGAATCCTCCAGCAGAGTGAACAAAGGAAAGAATATTGCCATCGGGGGTAGCATAACCGCTACGACCCATGCTAATACCCTGTACACACCCTGGACCAGAATGCCTGTAAGCCAGACCGGAGCATGTAAAACCCCGAACAGGTCCACCAACCGGTCTTCAATCCAGAATAGCCCCTTGGAAAGCAGTTCTGAAGGGTAGTTGGCCCCCGTAATCGTTATAAACAGCGTTATGCCAAGCAGCAGCAGCATAACTGGGATTGCGGTAAATCGTCCGGTAAGTATTCGGTCAAGCCTTCTATCCTTTATGTCATAATTGGAATTTTCAATATGCACTGTCTGTGAGGCGATTTCTTGCGCGGATTTTACTATGCATGAGACAATGTCATCCTTAATGCTGTCCTCAGTATAGCCGGCATTGGTTAGAATTTCGCGCGCTTCATTCATCGCCTCATCCAGGCTGTTTTCATCAAGCTCCATCCTATTTTTAAGGCTTTCGCTTAGATGCAGGTCGTTCTCAATAAACCTTAGCGCTGCGAAGCGGGGGTTAATATTATGCTTTCCTGACCTAAGAACGGGGAGTATTCTTTCAATAGCCTCCTCAATGGGCTTTGGATAATCTATATGAAGCGGGGGCGGAGGTGTTTGGCTGGCCGTATATTCTATCGCGCTGGCCAGGCCGTCCAGACCATCATTAGAGCGCGCCGAGCAGCCGACCACCCTTACTTTGAGCAGCCTTTCGAGCGTCTTGAGATCGACCCGTATGCGCTTTTTCTTTGCTTCATCCATGATGTTGACGCATACGACCGTCGCCCCGGTGATTTCGAGTACCTGGAGTACGAGGTTGAGGTTCCTTTCGAGCACCGTCGCGTCGCACACCACAACCACTGCGTCAGGATTTTCAAGGCATATAAAATCCCTTGCGACCTCCTCCTCCTGCGAGTGCGCCATGAGCGAGTATGTTCCTGGCAAATCAAAGATTGTGTATTCGTTTTTTTCAATGCTTAGATGTCCCTCCGCTATGGCTACGGTTTTTCCAGCCCAGTTTCCGGTGTGCTGGTTCATGCCCGTCAGCGCGTTGAATACGGTGCTCTTTCCAACGTTAGGATTTCCAGCGAGCGCAATTTTTCGCGTACGCACGCTTCCTGATGATAAAACATTCATGTCTTCCATTGTTACCTCCCACTACTAAAACAATGACAATAAACATTGCCCTTAACGCTGAGCGTTGTTTCAGGCGGCGTCACTCCCAACTAAAAGGGAGAATAAGGTTTGGCGGCAATCGGACGAAATTGCCAGCAGCTGGCATGATGCCCGTAATACGCGGACATTAGGCCCTGTGTTATGCGGCGCTGGCGTCCTATATTCGTATCAGTCCTACCTTAACGATTAATCTCCTGGCTTTTTCTATTTGTTCTGAGTTTCCAAAATACAGGGCAAAAAATTAAAATAGGATTTAAACCTATGTCCATTGCCATAAACATGCATTATGGATGTTTACGGCAACGTATAAGGAAACTAAATAATCATATGTTAAAATCTGATGAAATATAAGCCGTAGAGGCCATACAAATGGATTTGAGATTGTATACCATATTATGAAACGGTTATTGAAGGCCTATAGAATTGGCTGATACCTTATAGATAATGCAAAATGGTGATTTTTAGCGAATCAAAACCGCCCGCTTATATAGCGGGCAAGCCGCCCGGAAGCAACAACGCAAATTTATATATGTTGGTCATCCTTTTTCTTTTCATTGTATATAGTGAGCTCGAATTTATCAAAGTCAACGCTTTCCATAAAGTCGCACGGCCTGAACACGGTTCTGGAGAACCTCTCTAGCTCCTTCTCGTGTTTTTTTAATATAACCGGCCTAGACAGATCCAGCTTTTTGCATATATCATCGAGTATTTCCGTCCAATCATGCACGGCGGACGCCTTATGGGCCTCAGCATCGGACAACGCATCTGAAACCGCCTTATTATCCCTGTAGATCCTGCCCCAGATTTTCATTATAAATATCTCCGTTAACCATGTGATATTACAGCGGCGGGACCAAAGGGCCCCGCCGCCTTCAAAAGTCATGATATTTTTATGCTGTGGTTTTCCATACAAACCATACGTATATGTAAGGAATATTTGTATCGCCATACAGTCCATTGGGGAATCCAGCTATTGTATAGGTAACATTGTCACCAGCGGAAATGGTCGCTGCTCCCTCATAGCTATTATGGTATTCAAAGTAAAGCTCTTTGCCATCAGCAAGGGTCAGCTTTGCAATCGTATAGCCCTCAGATTGAATAACCTCGGTAACTTTGCCGTTTATTGCATAGCTTTGGTCGTGGTTTGGCGAGGATACAAGACGGTCGTAATCCAGCGCGAACGCACCTGCCTTATAGTCGGAGGCGCTTGCGGGCGCACGCTCAAGGTGCAGCGAAGCCGTAGAGGAGGTTCCGTTGTTGGTTATAGTTACAACAGCGCTGTAGTATCCAACGCTCGAAAGCTTTGCGGTAAAGGTGAACGCGCCGTTTTCATCAACGGTCGCCGGGGATGTAAGCTCAATCCCATCGCCGCTTACCTCCATCTGCGAACCAGGGTCCACAGTGCCCTTTATAGTTATCGTTTCACCGTTTGTACGGAGACTTACACCGCTGTCAAGCTTCAGCTCGGAATTGGCCACGCTGTAATCAACGCTAACGGTCGCCCGTCCGGTTTTGCATCCCGCCTTCTGCTATTATCTCATGGGTGCCGGCTCCAGGAAGCTCGTATGTATACGAAAACTTTCCGGTTCCATCCACCGTTGTAAGCTGGCCGTTGATATACACTGCCGCCGACGTATCGCTCACAGTACCTTCGATAAGCACGCTCTTTGAAGCCGAGGTCATTGTGGCCGTATCAGGCGAGGTCAGCGTAAGTGAAATTGTAGGCACTTCAATCGGAACGGATGTTATTTCAATTCCGCTCTTGCGTTCCTTATCGGTAGCGTCGGGTTTTACCACATTTATGATCGATTCGTCAGTGGTAAAAAACTTATCTATCTTAAATTCCTCGCCCGATTCCGTTATGAGCGTGAAGTCCGGCTCAATCATAACCGGCGACTCATCCACAGGCTGAGTCGGATACCAGACCTCTTTGGCTACGTTATATGATATGCTGTTGCTGCTGTCTATCTGATCCTCGCGCTCGTCCGATCCATACTTAAAGCGGACTTTGCTGTCGCTTGGCGCGTAAATTGTTACGGTATAGATGGGCTTGCCGTTGGGGTCTGTTCCCGTAGCTATCGTAGACGATCTCATCAACGGGTTGCCTCCAAATACATGCGCCGTGAAGTTGCCAAAAGAACCATAGTTTGAACCAATGGATATGACGCCTATAACTATAAGCGTTACGACAACCACTCCGATAACCGCCAGGACAACGGCCAGCCCCCTTCGCTTGCCGCGCGGCCTGTAGTCGTCATTATCGTCGTCCTCATCGCCGTCGTAGAAGTAATCCTCATCCAGGGGATCGGCATATCTGATCCGATCCCGATCCTGCTGATCAATGCGGCGGCTTTCCTTATTTGGAATCCTGTTACTTTCAGCTCTGGCTGAAGCGCCCCTCTGAGAACCTCTTCTTACGGGTATCACCATTGTTTTATCAGGATCCTCATCGTCAAACGGCTCAATATCGTCCTCATAGTCATAATCATACATTTCCTCGGGTTCTGGCGAGGGAGCCGGACGATTCATAGGTACGTAATCGTCGTTAATGGGTTTGGGGTCAAACCTTCTGGGCGAATAACCATTGGGTATATCCTCCTCATTGACATTATCCGCTGAAAGGTCGGGATTGGGCCATCCTGGAGAGCGCACAAATCCCCATGTGGGCTTGGCCTGTCCATCGGACGCAGACGGCGCTTCAGGCCTTGCTTCGCCGCCTTCAGGTATTAATTCAGAGGCACAGTTCTTGCAATATTCGAGATAATTTTCGTTGAACGTGCCACATTTTTTACATATCATAGCTTGATGAGCCTCCTTCTTCATAAGCAGCATGACGCGCTAACAGCGCATAAACGACATCATGAACTATATTTCATTATAACAAATCATTATATTACTTCAAGCGTATCGGGAATTTTTATTTTGAATATTCTATTAACAACCCATGAAACGTTTAAAACATTAATTACAAAATGTTTTCCATATAGTTGCCGGTTCTTAAGAACTAAAGTTTCATACCTGTAGCTTTGAAGGCTTATCAATATGCTGGAAGCAGATGAATCCGCCAGGTGATAAGCCCTTAG
>CAYSKA010000090.1:0-6564 GCA_964431505.1 uncultured Oscillospiraceae bacterium | reverse complement strand
AAATCCAGCGCTGCCGGCAGGGGTGGCAGAAGGAATATTACCATGATTTCCAGGGAAGACGGATCCGGAACCAGGGGCGCGTTCATAGAGCTTACCGGAGTTGAGCAGAAGGGTGAGAACGGCGAAAAGATGGATAAAACCACGCTGGACGCGCAGATAACCAATAGCACCTCCGTAATGATGACCGCCGTGGCTGGAAATGAATATGCTATGGGTTATATTTCCCTTGGCTCCCTTAATCAAACGGTTAAGGCTATAGCGATCGACGGAGTGGAAGCCAGCGTTGAAAACATAAAAAATGGAACCTATTCCTTGGTGCGTCCATTTAACATAGCTACTAAAGAGAATATCAGCGAACTGGCTTCGGATTTCATAAAGTTTATATTAAGTTCAGAAGGACAGGCGGTTGTTGAGGAAAACGGCTTTATCACAATCGACGGCGCAAAAGCTTACGATGGAAACAAGCCTTCCGGCAAGATTGTAGTGGCTGGCTCATCATCCGTAACCCCTGTTATGGAAAAGCTTAAGGAAGCGTATTTGAAAATAAACCCTGACGCGAAGATTGATATCCAACAGAGCGACTCGACTACAGGAATGACGTCGGCCATCAATGGAATATGCGATATAGGAATGGCGTCGAGGGAACTGAAGGAAAGCGAACTCTCAAGTGGTTTGGTCTCCACCGTTATAGCCCAGGATGGCATTGCGGTAATCGTTAACAATGATAATCCCGTAACCCAAATGACCGTAGAACAGATAAGGGATATATACATTGGATCGGTTACGAGCTGGAATGGCTTTGTGGAATAAGGTGCCTCTTACGGCACATCAGGGCAGGTTAGGCCTGCCCCTTTACCCTTAGGAGGGACTATGGCGAAGATTAGGGAAATGATTATGCGCGGGGTATTCTTTATCGCCGCGCTTGCCTCAATACTGGCTGTTATTCTGATATGCGTATTTCTGTTTGCCAATGGAATACCGGCAATAGGAGAAATAGGCGTATTTAAATTCCTTCTCGGCACCCAATGGCGTCCAGGCAACAATATCTATGGCATATTGCCTATGATAATGGGAAGCCTTTATGTGACAGCGGGAGCAATCATAATCGGAGTGCCCATAGGAATATTAACGGCTGTATTTATGGCAAGATTCTGTAAAAAACGGTTGTACAAGGCGCTGAAGCCGGCGATAGGCCTTCTTGCCGGAATCCCTTCAATCGTATACGGCTTTTTTGGGCTGGTTGTCCTCGTACCGTTTATCAGAAACACCTTTGGGGGCGATGGAAGCAGCATCCTTACCGCCTCAGTGCTTTTAGGGATAATGATACTCCCTACTATAATAAGCGTATCTGAGGCTGCGCTTCGAGCGGTTCCGGATCAATATTACGAGGGAGCGCTGGCGCTGGGAGCCACGCACGAGCGAAGCGTATTTTTTACTGTGCTTCCGGCTGCGAAATCGGGCATATTCGCGGGCGTGGTGCTTGGCGTTGGACGCGCGATAGGAGAGGCCATGGCCGTTATGATGGTAGTAGGCAATCAGGCAAGGCTGCCAGGCGGCATTCTGGATGGCGTAAGAACGCTTACATCAAATATAGTCATGGAGATGGGTTATGCTACAGACCTGCACCGTGATGCGCTTATAGCAACCGCTGTAGTATTATTTGTGTTTATCCTTATCATCAATATCTCGTGCTCTGCGCTGAAAAGGAGGGCAAAAAAATGAGGGCGGTTTCCAAAGGCATGCGCGGTGTGCGAGGACAAAGGACGCTTTCGGCGTTCTTGAGATTTATTGTATGCACTGCAGCGGTAATAACGGTTTCGGTGTTCGTATTGCTGGTGGGGTACATACTGGTAAAGGGTGTTCCTCATATTAAGCTTGATCTATTCGCGTTTAAATACACGTCTGAAAACGTATCGCTGTTCCCAGCACTTGTAAATACGATTACGATGACGCTCGTATCGCTGCTAATAGCGGTGCCGCTTGGCATATTTGCTGCAATCTATCTGGTTGAGTACGCAAAGCGCGGGAATAAAATCGTAGGCGTAATAAGAATGACCGCGGAAACGCTGGCGGGAATCCCGTCGATAGTATATGGGCTGTTCGGCATGCTGTTTTTTGTAACGGCGCTTGGCTGGAGCTATTCAATGCTTGCCGGAGCGTTTACGCTGTCAATAATGATACTGCCGCTTATCATCAGAACGACTGAGGAGGCGCTTATATCGGTGTCGGATTCTTACAGGGAGGGCAGCTTCGGCCTTGGAGCGGGCAGGCTGCGCACGGTGTTTCGAATCGTTCTGCCGTCGGCGGTGCCAGGCATACTGTCAGGGGTTATACTGTCCATTGGAAGGATAGTAGGCGAGACGGCGGCTCTGATATACACGGCCGGAACCGTGGCGGATATACCAGCGGACCTCCTGTCGTCGGGCAGAACGCTGGCTGTGCATATGTATGCGCTTTCCAACGAGGGGCTGTATATAGATCAGGCATATGCTACCGCCGTAGTATTAATCGTAATTGTATTTGGAATAAACGCGGCGTCCGCGTTCATCGCAAAGAGGATAGCGAGGTAAGGATAAATGGAAAAATTTGAACTTAACAACGTAGAATTAAAATATGGCGACTTCACAGCGCTGAAGCACGTCAACTTAAAAATCCCAGAGAGGGAGATCACCGCTTTCATCGGACCGTCGGGCTGCGGAAAATCGACCCTGTTAAAGACGCTGAACCGAATGAATGATCTGATTGAAAATTGCAAGATAACCGGGGAGATTCTGTTGGATGGGGAAGACATATATGGAAATATGGATGTAAACCTGCTGAGAAAGCGGGTAGGAATGGTGTTTCAAAAGCCCAACCCATTTCCAATGAGCGTGTACGACAACATAGCCTTCGGCCCTAAAACCCATGGAATCAGGTCAAAGGTTAAGCTTGATGAAATCGTTGAAAAATCGCTTCACGACGCTGCGATATGGGATGAGGTAAAGGACCGGCTTAAAAAAAGCGCCCTTGGCCTTTCAGGCGGCCAGCAGCAGCGGTTGTGTATCGCAAGGGCGCTTGCGGTGGGGCCGGAGGTTCTCCTCATGGATGAACCGACCAGCGCGCTGGATCCTATATCGACCTCAAAGATTGAGGAGCTTGCCACAGAACTCAAGCGGGACTATACTATAATTATCGTTACGCACAATATGCAGCAGGCGGTTCGCATATCGGACAGAACCGCGTTTTTCCTCATCGGCGAGGTTGTTGAGTATAACAGCACTGAAAAGCTGTTCTCAATGCCGGAGGACAAACGAACCGAGGACTATATAACCGGGAGGTTTGGATAAAATGCGCAGCAAATTTGACGAACAGCTGGAACTTTTGAATGTAGAGCTAATTAAGATGGGTTCGCTATGCGAGGTCGCCATATCATCAGCTGTAAAGGCGCTTTTGGAGAATGACCGGAAGCTGGCCGAGGGCGTGTTTTCGATAGATAGCGAGATCGATCAGATGGAACGGGATATAGAGTCGCTGTGTATGAAGCTGTTGCTGCAGCAGCAGCCCGTGGCAAGCGACCTGAGGCTTATATCCGCGGCTATAAAGATGATATCTGACATGGAGCGCATAGGGGACCAGGCGGCGGATATCGCTGAAATAAGCGAGTTTATCAGCGTGAATGAAGCTGACAAGCGACTTATCGGCGATATGTCAAATGCGGCTATAAGCATGGTTACGCAAAGCATAGATTCATTCGTTGGGCGCGATATAGAGTTGGCATATGACGTCATGAAGGCGGATGATACGGTCGACGGACTATTTGACAGGGTAAAAGACGTTTTAATAACAACAATAGCAAAGTTTCCGGATCTTGGGGGATATTGCCTTGACCTGCTTATGATTGCAAAATATCTTGAGCGCATAGGGGATCATGCCACCAATATAGCCGAATGGGTAGAGTTTTCCATAACGGGACTTTATAAAGGAGAACCATTATGATTTATATAGTAGAAGATGATGAAAACATCAGGGAACTTGTGGTATACACCCTGAAAAGCACGGGCTTTGAGGCCGAAGGCTTTGAAAAGGGCGAACCGTTCTGGAGCGCGCTGAAAACGCGCATGCCCTCGCTTGTTCTGCTTGACATAATGCTCCCTGAAGAGGATGGGCTGACAATTTTAAAGAGGCTCAGGAGCGATACGCGCACAAAGAGGCTTCCTGTAATGATGCTTACTGCAAAGGGGACGGAATATGATAAGGTTCTCGGCCTTGACGGGGGAGCGGACGATTATATCGCTAAGCCGTTTGGAATGATGGAATTGGTGGCGCGAATAAGGGCGCTTATCCGAAGAACAGCTGACGAAGGCGAGTCGCGCCAGCTTAGTTACGGCGGCCTTTGCGTTGATAAGCTAAAGCATACGGTAACGGTCGATGGCAATGATGTGGCGCTTACCTTTAAAGAGTTTGAGCTTTTGTGCACGCTGCTTGAGGCCAACGGAAACGTGATGACCAGGGACACCCTTCTTACTAAGATCTGGGGCTATGACTTTGACGGGGAAACCAGAACGGCGGACGTACATGTGCGCACGCTAAGGCAGAAGCTGGGGCATTATGGGGAAATAATAGAAACGGTAAGAGGGCTGGGTTACAGAATTAAGGAAAGATGATGAGAAATAAAATATTGAAGAGCATATGCTTGATATCAGCGCTCTCTATGGTGCTGGTATCGGCTGTAGCCTTTGGCGTAATGTACGGCGACTTTTATGAAAACATGAAGCAGGAAGTAAAGCGGGAAACGTCTAATCTTATCAGGGCGTCCGAGTACTTTGGAGAGGATTACCTAAGCTCTGCCAACCTAGGAAGCGGCGACAGGATTACGCTTATCTCGGGGGATGGCACGGTGCTGTTTGACAGCCGCGTGGACGAGGGCCCGATGGGGAACCACCTGCAAAGGCCGGAGGTTCAAAAGGCTTTGACCGATGGCTTTGGCGAACAAACGCGCCTTTCAGAAACCATAGATGAGCAGACATATTATTATGCGGTTTTGCTTAAAGACGGCAATATACTGCGCGTATCAAGGATAACGGACAGCGTTGTAACCTCGGCGCTTAACCTTCTTCCATGGCTTACCGCCGCGGCAGGGGTGGTACTGGTGTTGTCTGTTCTTATGGCCCGCGGCATAACAGGACGCATAATAAATCCTATCAATGAAATAGACCTTGATTCGCCCGAAAGCTGCGTGGCATATGATGAGTTGGCGCCCCTGCTTTTAAGGATACGCAACCAGAATAAAGTTATTGTGGATCATATGAAGGCTCTTACGGAGAAGGAGCGGGAGTTTTCTACCCTTACCGAAAACATGCGCGAGGGCTTCATTCTGGTTAACAGCCATTCCGAAGTAGTGGCCCATAACGAAAGCGCCGCCAGAACGTTGGGTTTTCATATAAACGAAAGGAGTTCAAGAAACGTAATAGCGTTCAATCGGAGCGCGGAGTTTCAAAGCCTGGTGCAAACTGCAATAGGCGGCCTTCCGGCTGAACGAGTGACTGAGTTAAATAACCGGTATTACCAGTTAATGGCGAATCCTATAAGGTCGGGCGAGGAGACAAAGGGAGCGGTAGTTCTCATAATTGATATAACGGAAAGGGAGGAAAGGGAACGGCTCAGGCGCGAATTCACGGCAAATGTGTCACATGAACTGAAGACGCCGCTTACATCGATATCGGGTTATGCTGAGATCATTAAAAACGGGCTTGTCAGGGCTGAAGACGTACCCAGATTCGCAAAAAACATATATGATGAAGCGGGGAGATTGATTACGCTTATAAACGATATAATTGAGCTGTCGCAGCTTGATGAGAATGCTGAAGGAATGCCTAAAGAACCTGTTAACCTGTATGAGGTTACAAAGGACATAGTTAATAGGCTGCGTCCGAGCGCCGATAAAGCGGGAGTGACATTGACAATACAAGGCAGGTCCCGTGAGGTAATAGGAGTAAGGCGTTTGTTGGACGAGATGATATATAATTTGGTTGACAATGCTATAAAATATAATAAGCCTGGCGGGAGCGTAAAGGTAGCGCTAAGTAAACTCAATGGCCATACAGCGCTTTTAGTGTCGGATACGGGTATCGGAATAAGAGAGGAAGAGCAGGAGCGCGTCTTTGAGCGCTTTTATCGTGTAGACAGAAGCCGTTCGAGGGAGGCGGGCGGAACAGGCCTGGGGCTGTCCATAGTCAAGCACGGGGCAATGCTCCATGGGGCGGGCATAAGGCTGGATAGTGAGCTGAACAAAGGAACTGACGTGACAATAACCTTTAAGCAATAACCTAGTATAATTGCGTTTAAACGGATGGAAGGATTCTCTTCCAGTCATCAATCATAATACGTAATTAAATATTAAAAATTAGCCGCGATGCAAATGGTGAAATTATAACGCGTGGACAATTTGCACATGCATGGCTGTTAAGATAGAGACATTTTCAAAGCATAAGCTTATTTAATATGTCATATTAAATAAGCTTTGAGGAAATAAATAAAACGGCTTATGCGCAGATAAAAATAATAATTATTAAATAAAAATTAAAA
>CAYSKA010000089.1:0-6569 GCA_964431505.1 uncultured Oscillospiraceae bacterium | reverse complement strand
TCGGGATTCCAAAGGGGACTTTTTACAAAAAGTCTCCTTTGGCGGGGTATGGGGCAAAAGCCCCATGTATCCGAAGACCCGTGCCGCCGGCTTGACAGCCGCGTTCGAGTACCACCTAGCCATAAGATTGATTCATGGAGGATAATTCAAATGACAACTATAAAAAGAGCCGTGTCGTTCGTGTTTGCGGCCCTGTTCCTAATCAGCGGCTTTGGCTGTTCGCTGTTCTTAACGGAGCATAAGATAACTAAGGATGGCTTTTCAATAACCGTTGACGAGAATTTTTATGAGTCCGAATACATCAATTTTACCTATTATTATGAAAGCCAAAGGGCGCTTATGGGAGTGCTTAAGGAGGAGTTCGGCATCCTTAAGAGCATCGGCATGGATGAGAATACCACCCTGGCTGAATATGCGGAAGTAATAGCCAACGGCTCAAAGTCCCAAAACCAGTCCGATATCCTAAGCTATGACAACGGAAAGTACCTGTACATTACATACGAAGGGACAGTTAATGGAAAGACCTATTTTTATCTTTCAACAATGCATAAAGGGCCCGACGCTTTCTGGATGTGCAGCTTTGCTTGCGACATGAAGAATAAGGAGCTTTATGAAAACAAGTTCCTTGGCTGGGCTAACACAATCGAGCTTTAAGGCGTTTGCCCTCCGGCAGGCCTTTAACGGCTGAGATTGACAAGCGGCATTGAGCGCTATGCCTGATCCCACTGGGGCGCACCAAAAGCTGGTTCTGACACAGGGGACGCATTGACACTCTGAAAAAACGCAAAAATGACGCCTTTAAACGGCTTAAAAGCCATCTAAAGGCGTCATTTTCATATTCTACGTCAAATCCCTGAAAAAAGCAGGCCCATTTTCTATGTTTTGTCCAATATCCGCCAATACAGCGGGCTTTGCGGGGGCCTTATTTGCCCACACAGAATTTTGAGAATATCCGGTCGATTACCGCGGCGTCCGGCTCGCTTCCGGTTATGGACCCAAGCTCATGAAGCGCCAGGCGTATATCCGTGGCCGCGCATTCCGCGTCAGGCGCTTCCATGGCGGATTCTACGAGACTGCCGGCAGCGTGCACCGCCTGAATATGCCGCTGATTGGTGATGCATGCGCTCTCCATGTCCGGCGCCAAAAGTCCCGCTATCATGGTTCTAAGCCCGCTTAGGCCCGTGCCGGTGTCCGCGCTTACTGAGCATACGTCAAGGCCGGTGCGCTGCGAAAGGTCATCCGCGCTGATAAGCTGGGGAAGGTCTGACTTGCACAGCACCGCCAGCCGCGCGAAATCCGATGTGTTTTGTATCAGCGCGTCGTCGGCTATGCTCCAGCCATCTGCGCCGTCAAAGGCGAGCAATACGAGGTCTGCATCTCTTATCGCGTTCCACGCCCTTTCAATGCCCATCAGTTCTACAGGGTCGTCAGCTTCATGCAGTCCCGCCGTATCCATAAGCCTGACCGGAATGCCGTCTATAACGCACTGCTCCTCGATCAGATCGCGCGTAGTGCCGGCATACGGGGTAACTATCGCACGCTTGCTGCCAATAAGCGCGTTTAAAAGCGATGACTTGCCCGCGTTTGGCCTTCCCGCTATAACGACCAGCGCGCCTTCCCTGAGCACATGTGAGCGCAGGCCTGTTTTTTCAAGTTCATTCAGGATATCCCTGGCCTGAGAAAGCGCCGCTGGCGCGTCCTGAGTATCGCAGCCGTCGAGTTCATCGGCATAATCCAGTCTTGCGTCAATCTCGGCAAGCGCGTCGAGCATCAGCTCCTCAGCCTCTGCCACGCGCCGGCTGAGTGCGCCTTCAAGCTGGCAAAGCGCTGCTTTTGCCGCACTTTTGGAGGACGAGCTTATAACGTCCATCACAGCCTCAGCCTGCGCAAGATCCAGCTTGCCGTTCATAAACGCGCGCTTTGTAAACTCGCCCGGCTCGGCGGGACGCGCGCCATGGCACGACAGCGCTTCCATTACGGAAGCTGCCACCGCCATGCTGCCGTGAACAAAAAATTCCGCCATGTCTTCCCCCGTATAGCTGTTGGGTGCCTCATAGACCACGCCCATAGCCTGATCAAGGGTATTTCCCCTGTGTACGATGCGCCCCGGCGAGATATACCTGTGCTTGGCCCTGCCGGCAAATATGGCCTTATATATCCTTATGCTGTCAAAACCGCTCATGCGCAGGATGGCTATCGCTCCGCCGGCCGGCGCTGACAGGGCATAGATGGTGTCGTTCATGGGAAATCCTCTTTTACTTTATTTTATTGCTGATATAAATGGGACAGCCAATCTTCAAAAAAGCGCAAATCAAGGCATTGTCCGCATACGCTTGGCAGATGCCGGACCCCTGGTACGCAATGCCAATGTCCGCTTATAATCGCGCTCAGGGTTTGCAGCACCAAAGCGGTTTTTGGCATGGCGCCGGATCTGCGCTTCGGCGTTTGGGCCATTAGCAGCCAACAGCCGTATTTCCCTCACTGCAAAAAATTAAACGCTAATCCTCCAGATAGGGAAGTATAGCCCTGTATGCCTCTTTAAGCTCGTCAAGCCCTGCCCTGCAGTTCGCCGCGCTGGGGGATGGCAGGCAAACGCACGCCCCGCCGGTAAGCCGCCTGTACAGGCGCGCCGCGGTTATGCCGGTGCAAAAAACCTTTTTTATGCCGGCGAGCGCGAATATGCCTGAAAAATCGTTGGCCTTTGGATTTTTAATTGACGAGTCCGACGCCCCAATGATATCGCAGCGGGAAAGCACATCCCACATGGCTATACGGTGGCAGAGCAGATATTCTCTTCTTTCATCCGGAGCTGGGACCGGTGTGCCAAGCGCCGCGGCCAGCGCCTTCCAAAAGCGGTTTTGAGGATGCCCGTAATAAAACCCCGCTTCCCTCGACTTTGGCGAGGGCATGGTGCCCAGAATGAGTATTCGCGACCGTGCGTCATATACGGGAGGAATTTTGTGTATAATCGTTTCCATGCGCTGATTATATCCCATGCGCCTTGATTTTTGGGGTTTTAATTATTTTCAGGCCGTATTCCATGTCAACAGCAGATTTTTATGCATATGCGCGTTTAAACGCTTCAGGAGAGGGCCATCGCTGTAACCCGCGCGAGTGCCAGCGTGAGCATGCCGCGCGAATCGGCCTGAGCGTCCACGCAGGCGCTTCTGAGCCTGTCCGGATCCGCGATAACGCCCATGTCCGTAAGCAGCCGCTTTACAAGCGTGCAGTACTCGTCCAGTGAAAGGCACGGAAGCTCTATGCGCATATCGTAGACGCCCGACCGCTCAGGCGCGCATTTTGAAGAATCCAGCGTCATGCAGAGCATAACGTTGGGCGGCGCGGCAATTCGCGCGGCAAAGCCGGGGGCCGCGGCCTCAGGAGCTTCGGGCCCGTCGTAGAGCACCATAAACCTGAGCGGCTGATCCATCAGCGTATGCAATACGTTTTTGTTAAACGCCGCTTCCTCACCCCTGCCCACGGCAATCAGTCTTAGCTCGGGCAGCTCGGTTGCCACCTTAAGCGCGGCCTGCGTTTTGCCAGAGCCGGGAGCGCCCAGGATCAGCATGTTTTTCGATGGTTCGCCACGCATAAACCTTATAGTATTTTGCAGCATCCTTGAGTGCTGGTTTTCAAAATAGGGCTCCAGCGGGGTAATTTCGGGCATGGGCAGAAGCTTCCCGCCCTGCGCTGTGAAAAAGCGGGCTTTGAGGAACGCGCCGCTTCCGTACGATGCGTGAAAGCTCCATAGATCCTCTATAAGCTGCCGCCAGTCCGAGCTGTCCGTAAGCCTGTGATATATTTCCTCAAGCGCTTCGTCCGACACGCACGCGTCGCGCAGTCCGGGTTCGCCGTAATTCCATGACAGCCAGTCCGCCTCAAGCGGCAGCAGCGTAAGGCGCTCAAGCACAGTCGCCTGCTCATCCTTAATAGCTGTAATCGTGGAAGGCCTTATCGCGGCGCCGCCCCATGCCGCGCTTGCCATGGCTGAGGCCTGGTCGCGCACGCGTTTTGGCTTTGCCTTTAAGTCCCTGAAGCGCTCTTGCGTCCAGCGCAGCGCGGTTTCGCTGTCAAGGGTGCTGAGAAGCTGAAGTATATTCAGCTCCCCGCGCATGGCGTGATATACCGCCTCGTCCATTTCCCCGCGCGCCGCCATTACGGAAAACGGGTGGGCGCCAAACATAAGGCTGTCCAGAATGCAGTCCTTGAACAGGTCGCCCGTAACCCTGCGCGCATCACAATCCAGCATGGCGCGCGTCATGGAATGGTACGCGTGGGCGGCGCCGGACGCATCCCCGTTTCTGACAGCGTCCGCAAACCGCGCTAAATATTTCATTGGCCAGTCCCTAAGCATGTGACGCATGACCACAAGGCGCGACAGCAGGGTATCCAGCGTGTCAAGCCCCTCCTGCATGGTGCATTCCTTCAGATCCCTCATTTGTGAAATCCGGCCTCCTTTTTAATGCTTTTTCTTGCCGCTGCCCGCCTTACGAGCTTTCAGCCAGCTAAACGTCGCCTTAGCGCCGCTAAGCCCCTTAGAACTGCCGCGCACGTCCGGACTGGAAAAATCGTTCGTCCGGATTGCCGGCCCTCAGCAGCCTGAGTACCGCTTCATCCGATTTCAGGTCGTAATCGCCGTGGATCCCGCTGCGGTGGTATATTGCGCCGTTGGCTGCGCATCACCCAATATATTTTAAAAAGTTATCCATGCCGTCCTCTTTGATGCAGGTTATAAACGCTCTAAGCTTTACCCTGCCCACACAAAGCATGTCCTTTTTGCAGGGCGCGCCGCTGCATTCCCAGCAGCCGTTTATACCCTTTTACGTACAACAGCCGTATGGATATCTGCCGCCGGGAGCGCCCCTCTTGCCGCAGTGGTTGTTTGCCCGGCAGCCGCAGGATTTGCAAGGCTGACACAGGCCGCAGTATGCGGCCGGATCGAGGGGTTAAAGCTTTATTCATGGCGGCGCGCCCGTTACACCGCATTGTAATAACGAGTATACCACATCCATGCAATGCCCGCGCCTTATCCAGCGGCAAAGGCGGCCCGCGCGTGTGCGCACTATGACCTACAGCCGTTTCCCAATTTACGGCAAAACGCCATATAATTTCACAATCGTAATTAAGTTTTAGCGCACCAAACTGGCTATACTACCTATATATTAGGATAGCATAGGCGCGGTCGGGTAGCAATTAACAAATTGGCGGTTATATCCGTATTTTTGGCGCAAAAGTGTATTGAAAGCAGCTATGTTGCGGGGAAGGCGGCTTGGATAGGTTATTTTGTCGATTGCCCTATTGTTTTGCCAGTGGTATACTTTGTTCATATGCGGTTTACTGCAAGCCAAAACAAATTTTAGGTCTCCGGCATATAGTGTATGGATGGCGCATAGATTTGATAGTTTGACTTAAGGGGTATTTTAGAGTGAAGAAAAAAATTCTGTTGACCGGAGGCGGCAGCGCCGGTCATGTCATGCCCAACATGGCGCTGCTGCCTGGGCTGATAGACGCGGGTTTTGAAATACACTATATTGGCACTGCCGACGGTATCGAACGCGAGCTCATGGAGGATTGTGAGAACGTGATATACCACGTAATCTCATCCGGCAAGCTAAGACGCTACTTTTCATGGCGAAACTTTATCGATCCATTCAAGGTAATAAAGGGCGTATTTCAATCAAAACGAATAATTAAAGAGATTAAGCCCACGGTCGTGTTTTCAAAGGGCGGGTTTGTCTCAGTGCCGGTGGTTATCGCGGCGCATAAAAAGGCGCCCGTAATAGCCCACGAGTCCGATTATACGCCAGGCCTTGCTAACCGTATAAGCGCGAAGTTCGCCGACAGGGTATGCGTATCGTTTGAAGATACCCTGCAGTTTGTAGGCGACAAGGGCGTATATACCGGCTCGCCCATCAGGCCCGAGCTGCTTCATGGCGATCCGGCGGAGGGCAGGCGGTTTCTTGGATTTTCGGATTCAAAGCCGGTGCTTCTCGTAATGGGCGGGAGCCTGGGCGCCGCTGCGATAAACGAGGCGCTAATCGGCGCGCTGCCTAAGCTGCTTCCAGTGTTCAATATCGCGCACCTCTGCGGCAAGGGTAAATGCAACCAAAGCGTTGCCTATGACGGCTATGTACAGCGGGAGTTCATCGGCGGCGAGATGAAGGATGTATTCGCCTGCACCGAGCTTGTAATCTCAAGGGCAGGGGCAAACGCGGTATTCGAGCTTCTGGCACTTAAAAAGCCCGCGGTGTTCATCCCTCTGCCCAGATCGGCAAGCCGCGGGGATCAGATCCTCAACGCCGCGTATTTCGAGCGCAAGGGCTACGCTATGGTGGTGGAGCAGGAGCGCCTGACAGCCGACACCCTTGTAACCGCCGTTACAGCGCTGTACGCCAACCGCGACAAGTTCAGGGACGCCATAGCCAACGATCCCGCGTCAAACGGTACGGAAAGGGTTATGGAGATAATCCTTAGCGCTTCCGGAGATAAATAATAATTTTGGCCGCGCATGTCGCCCAAAATTACGGATTTGACTGCCTCCGGCGGCTTAGAACCTTTTTTGCAAAAAA
>CAYSKA010000088.1:0-6637 GCA_964431505.1 uncultured Oscillospiraceae bacterium | reverse complement strand
CAACGGATAAAATGGGTAAGACAACGTCTGTATTAAAGCGGGACCTGGGCGCGATACGGGCAGGCCGCGCCAATCCCCAGGTGCTGGATAAGATCATGGCGGATTACTACGGCACGCCTACCCCAATAAACCAGATGGGCAATATAAGCTCTCCAGAGGCGAGAATGCTTGTAATTTCGCTTTGGGATGTAAAGCTTATACCACAAGTTGAGAAGGCGATACAGAAGTCAGATTTGGGAATAAACCCCACAAATGACGGCAAGTTCATACGGCTGGTATTTCCCGAACTCACTGAGGAAAGGCGCAAAGAACTCGTAAAGGTGGTGCGCAAAAAGGGAGAGGAGGCAAAGGTAGCTATCCGTTCCATCCGAAGGGACTCGAACGAGCAGATTAAGAAATCAAAAAAGGATGGGGAAATAACCGAGGATGACCAGCGGGAACTGGAGGAAGAGGCTCAAAAGCTGACCGACAGGTATATCAAGGATATTGATAAGATTATTGACGAAAAGGAAAAGGAGATCATGGAGGTTTGATTCGCGTGCTTGGTTTTGAACTGGGCGATGCGGTAAACGAGCTCAAAGAGGCTGGCTACGAAGTTGTCGCCGTTGAAATAAGCGCGAAGAAGCGAATTGAAGGCGGGGAAAGCCGTGTAATAAGACAGCGTGAACTTCAGAACGGCCGCATAGAGCTTTCATACTCGCTGTTTCATACCGATATATACAGCAAAGCTTAAGGTTCCCAACTTCATTACTGGTTTTGGCGGATGAAGCGATAATATGATTTATATTGCTTCATCCTTATTTTACCTTCATCCTAGCTTGATTTAGCTGCGCAATCATGATATAATGAGGCCAAACGTTAACGTGGAGGTAGTATAGATGGCTAAAGGCGGTTTCCCGGGAATGGGCGGTAACATGCAGCAACTAATGAAGCAGGCTCAGAAAATGCAGGAGAACATGGCTAAGCTTCAGGACGAAATAGGGAATCGTGAGTTTAGCGTATCCGCTGGCGGTGGAGCCGTAACGGTAGTAATCTACGGACGCAAGGAGCTTAAAAGCATTGAGATAAGTCCCGAATGCGTTGACCCGGATGATATAGAAATGCTGCAGGATCTTATTATCAGTGCGGTTAACGAGGCTATACGGGTAGCGGATGAAACCATGAATAGTGAAATGGGCAAGCTTACCGGCGGCGTGAACCTGGGAATCTAGCGTTTCTGCGGGCTTATGTGCGGATCAAGAAAAAGATTTTAGGCGGTTGGTACAGACATATATGAATCCAGCGATAGAACCTATTCGCAATTTAGCTTCACAGCTTGCCAGATTGCCTGGAATAGGAGGTAAAAGCGCATTAAGGCTGGCCTATCACATCCTTGACATGCCGGATGCTGCGGCAAGAGAGCTTGCCAACGCAATTACGGACGCGAGGGATAAGGTACGCTACTGCGCAGTTTGCGGTAATTACACAGATGTTGAGCCCTGCGCGATTTGCTCAGACGCACAGCGGCGAGATGACATAATATGCGTTGTCGAGGACGCGAAGGATGTCCTGGCAATGGAAAAAATGCGGGAATTCCATGGGAAATACCATGTGCTTGGCGGCGTAGTTTCTCCTATAGATGGAATTGGGCCGGAGGACTTGCGCATTGAAGAGCTGGTTTGCAGGATACAGGTGACTCCTGTTAAAGAAATAATAATAGCGACCAATCCCGATGTGGAGGGCGAGACCACCGCCTCTTATATAGCAAGATTGCTTAGGCCGTATGGCGTCAGGGTTACAAGGATAGCGCATGGGATACCCATAGGCGGCAATCTTGAATATGTAGATGAAATGACGCTGTTTAAGGCTATGGAAGGACGAAGGGAGATATAGGTAATAAACGCTAATTGATTTTATAGAAGGCCAGCTTATGGAGCAATTTGGGAGGTGAGCACGGATGAGAAGAATAATAATCGCCATTATAGCAGCCATGGTTGCTTGCTTTATGCTATGCTCATGCATGGCCCCGACGATACCGACCGTGCCTGTCAGCGTTACTACGGGTGAAGCTGCCATGAAGGAAGCGAGAAAGTATTATAGGGAGTCTTCGTGCGTATTATATGCGCGGTGCATAAAGACCCATGAGGTTACCAGAGAAGACGGCACGGTATATTACTGCGATGATGTTCTGGTCCTTCAGCCATTGGTTGGCAATGCAAATATGGGGGCAATAGCACATTGCGTTTCTTCCGGACTAAAGAGCGGGGTAAATTACCTTCTATATTTAAATCAAAACGAGTATGGCGAGTATACCCTGCTGACTGAAAAGCCGCTTAAGGTAGTAAACGATAATGTAATCTGGCTTGACGGTACAGTTATACCTTTGGCACAGCTGCGAAACGACATACAGGAGATGGAAACCGTTATTATAGCTCCCGGCGAAACTTACATATATGACGATATGGTGGAGTTGGTTGAATCAGCGGATTATATATTTACCGCTAAGGTAGTGAGCATGCCGAGCATGGAGAGCGCAACCTTCAGGTATCAGTCGATGGGATCCACCGTAGAAAGCGACGTTGACGCTTCAATAGTATCCTTATATATTCGACGTGTAGCAAAGGGCGATTTGGAGCGCGGAAGCATAATTGACGTGGTGTATACGCAAAAGCCCTATATGAATGTAATGAATGCGTTAACCCATCAGGACCACCAGATTGATACCGGAGATGTACAGCGGCTTGTTAAAGGGCGGGAATATGTATTTTTTCTAATGGACAGCCCAAGCCCAAATCAAGACTACCTGTTTATGGTCAATCCGGTTCAGGGCGCGATATCTATAGCTGGAAACGACCTGATCGTTTTAAGCAGCAACAAGGCTGCGTATGGAAAGTATTCAACTGAAATAATTCTGTTTCATGCAATAGATAATATGTTAAAATATTAAAATGTTGCAAACATAGCTTTATTAATAAACGGCCAAAAATTGGCCGTTTATACATGTAAGGCATCTTAGCTTTTATAGGATTAACGCCAAGTGTAAGGTCAGCTTGACAACAGGAATATATGATTTGATATGATTTGGACTGATGAACAAAAAAAAGCCATAACAGGCTGCGGCAACCTTTTGGTTTCTGCGGCGGCAGGCTCAGGTAAAACCGCAGTTTTAACAGAGCGTATAGCCCGGCTTACTGCTAAGGGCGCTTCTATAGGCGACTTCTTGGTAGTTACATTTACAAGGGCTGCTGCTGATGAAATGAAAAAGCGTATAGGACAGCGGCTTATGGCGCTGTCCTATGAGTGCAACGATAAGGCGGTAAAGGCGCATCTGCAGGCGCAGGCAATAGAATCTCACAACGCCAATATTTCAACGCTGCATTCATTTTGCACCGACCTTCTCAGGCGTCATTTCCATGAGGCAGACCTTGACCCCGCGTTTAGGGTAGCTGACGAATCAGAAGCCTATGTTATGAGGCTTGACGCCCGTGACGCAATGCTGGAGCAGAGCTTTTCGAACGACCGCACAGGAACGCAGGCGCTTATAGACATGTTTGGAGGCGAAGCGGGCTTCATATCCGCTGTAGAAAGTATATATTCGTACATGTTTTCAAGGCCCGAACCGTTCGGATGGCTTTCCGACGCCATTGAGAGATATAATCGTGGAGCTGAGGATCTTAAAAAATCCGCTGAAATCAAATCGCTTATAGACGATGCTCACGCTGAGCTGGACTCGGCGATAACCGAGCTTATTCATGCGCGAAATTGTACTGAAAACATAAAGGTATGCTCGGTTATCGACGATGACACGATGCAGCTTAGGGCGCTTACACTTATAAATGATTATAACAAATATAGAGAGGCTGTAAGTGAAGCCAGGTTCATGCGCTTGGACGGATGGCCGCGCGGAACGCCCGATGAGGATAAGCGCACTGCAAAGGATGCGCACGACCGTGCTAAAAAACTGATTAAGGATCATGTCGGGAGCTTTGGACGTTCGCTTGAAGAGTGCGCAGAACAGCTGAACAGTTTATATACCGTTATGAAGTCCCTATATGTTTACCTTACAGGTTTTCATGAGGTTTACACCTCTATAAAGGAGACTGCCAGCGTAATAGACTACTCCGATATGGAGCATAGAACGCTTAAGGCGCTGTCAGATGAGCGTATTGCACAGGAGTACCGCAGCCGTTTTAAATATATTTTTGTAGACGAGTATCAGGATTCAAACCCTGTGCAGGAGCGTATTCTCAATGCTATAAAGTGCAGGGATAACCTCTTTTTGGTCGGCGATGTAAAGCAGTCGATCTATAGCTTCAGGCTTGCCGATCCAACCCTTTTTATGGAAAAATATTATCGGTATGATGGTATTGAGGGCGAGCGGATTGATCTTAACGTAAACTTCCGAAGTTCATTAAAGGTAATCGGCGCCGTTAACGAGGTCTTCTCACGTATAATGCGCCGCAATACAGGCGGGATTGAATATGATGACAGCGCTGCTTTGGTAATGGGACGAAGCGGCTGCATTGGCGGAGCGGAACTACACCTTATTGATCTGGATGGATCTGAGGATGGCGATAGGGATGAAGGGGACGAAACCAATGACGCCCAGGCTCTGGGAAGGGATGAGATGGAGGCGTTAACAGCGGCGCGCAGGATAAGAGAACTGATCAGCAACGAGATGCTGCACGATAAAAGCACAGGGGAGATAAGGCCTTACCGCTATTGCGATTTTGCAGTCCTGCTTAGAAATAACAGGCTTTCATCGGTATGGCTGAAGACGCTTGCCATGGAAGGAATACCGGCATATGCGGAACACAATGGCGGCAGCTATGAGTCCATTGAGGTTAGGGTATTTATCAACCTTCTTAAAATTGTTGATAATAGGCATCAGGATATCCCCCTCTTAAGCGTGCTAAGATCTCAGATAGGCGGCTTTACCATGGACGAGATAATATGGATTAGGACTCAAAGCAGAGAAAAATCCTTTTATAAAGCCATGACGCAAGCAGCCGGACAAGACGGCGATCTAGCCGATAAAATAAAAAGGTTCATAGGCGCGCTCAATACATGGAGCAAAAAGGCTAACCTGTATAATGTTGATGAACTGATAGGCGCAATCCTTGAGGATACTGGATATTACTTCATTGTGGCCTCTCTTCCTGGCGGCGAACAAAGATGCGCTAACCTGGACGCGCTCTGTGAACGGGCCGCGTCATTTAGCAGTTCGTCCCGAAATGGGCTGCATAGCTTTATCAGCTTTATGGACAGGGTTAGCGATAATGTATCCCTGGGGACTTCTCAAAGTATTGGAGCCAATGTCGTCAGGATTATGACCGTACACAGAAGCAAAGGGCTGGAATTCCCAATCGTGATATTGGGCGGAACCGGCACGAGTTTCAGATTCGTACGCGAACTTAGGCAGAGCCCTGTTTTATGCGACGACAGGCTTGGTCTCGGGATTTTGGCGTTAAACGGCAATATTAAGATAAGGACCATATATAGGAGCGCGATAGAGACGGCAGCCTATAAAAAACAGCTTGCGGAGGAGATGCGTTTGCTTTATGTAGCTATGACGCGGGCGATGGATAGAATAATAATGATCGGAGGGGTAAGGGGCGCTGAAAAAAAGCTGGCCGCGCTGGACAGGCCGTTGACCGATGGAACGGTGAACAAGTCAAAGTCGTTTTTGGATTGGATTTTGCTGGTGCTGATGAATACCGCAAACGGGAACTCATTCAGGCAGCGCCTAGGTATGACAGCTATCGCAGGAAATTGTATAATTGATGGGTTTTGGTATAATGCCAATGCTTTTGCCCTTTCAAATCTTGATATGGAACAGGATGCGTTTGAGCAATGGGTTAGCGCCGGGATTGATATGTATGATGGACGGTATGACGGCACGTTTTCATGGAAATACCCATACAAGGATGATACCATTGTTCCTTCTAAACTCACGGTATCCCAGCTTTCGGGTGAGGTACGGAAGCTTAGCCCTGCCCCTAAGTTCATGCATGAGGGCATGCCTGTATCCCCCGCTGAGCGGGGGGCGGCGGCGCACATATTGATGCAGCGTATCACAATACAGCCGCATGATAGGACAAGCGTCAAAAATGAAATCTACAGGCTTTGTAAGGAGGGCTACATTGAAGAGCGGCTGGCGTGTTCAATCGACATTGATAGCATAGTGGTTTTTTTCAGCTCAGCGCTTGGGAAAAGGCTTATCGCTTCGGCCAAAGTGCTGCGCGAGCGTGAGTTCAACTATAGGGCCGATGCCGGCAGCGTATTTGGATTGGGTCAGGGTGAAAAATTTCTATTGCAGGGCATGATAGATTGTTGCTTTATTGAGGATGAAGAATGGGTGATAATTGACTATAAGACCGACTACGTAGCTCACGGCCAGCTTCCTGAAGAGGTGGCAATGAAACATATAAGGCAGCTCGACCTTTATTCCGAATCACTTTGCGCGTTAACCGGAATAAACGTAAAAGAGCGTTACGTTCACCTGCTTTTTACGGGGGATAGCGTAAGGGTGTAGAAATTAGCCTGATCTTTAGGAGTTTGTGTCTTTAAAATGATGCTGAAATGTACGTATTATAGAAAAAATACGTGAAAGTTTGCTTTTAAACATTGTTAAACATGCTATAATTGATTTAAATTA
>CAYSKA010000087.1:0-6677 GCA_964431505.1 uncultured Oscillospiraceae bacterium | reverse complement strand
AGCGTATGCGTATGCCCGCTGCAAGGGGTAATAAAAATATATATAACCTCGGCGCGTTTTGACATAATCCGCCTGTTTAGGGCGGATATGCACGCGATAAGCATAAAACGGGCTTTATACCATTAAGATATAAAACGCCGCTCCATATTCAGTGGGGACCCATTCCTTTGCCGAGGATTGTTTTAAGCCCTCCAGCCTGATATACTTAACTTGACAACATCCGGAGGGTAACGTACCATGAGCTACGCGGACCAGGTTTTTATAGCCAACTGCAGGGACATACTGGAAAATGGGTTTTGGGATACCGGACACGGCGTGCGTCCGCGCTGGGATGACGGCGCGCCGGCGCATACCGTTAAGCGCTTTGGAATAGTAAACCGCTACGATTTGACCAAGGAGTTTCCCGCCCTCACTCTCAGGCGGATACGCCTTAAAACAGCGGTGGACGAGCTGCTTTGGATATGGCAGAAAAAGTCCAACGACGTACGGGAACTCAACAGCGGCATCTGGGACGCCTGGGCTGGCGCGGATCATACGATTGGCAAGGCTTACGGCTACCAGCTGGGTGTAACGCATAAGTATAGCGAGGGCATGTTCGACCAGGTAGACCGGGTGCTCTACGACCTGAAACACAACCCGCTGAGCCGAAGAATCATGACCAACATCTATAACCATCATGACCTGAGCGAAATGCGGCTTTACCCCTGCGCCTACAGTCTGACGCTGAACGTTTCGGGAAACCGCCTAAACGCAATATTGAACCAGCGGTCCCAGGACATGCTTGTGGCGAATAACTGGAACGTTTGCCAGTATTCGGTGCTGGTGCATATGTTTGCGCAGGTCAGCGGCCTGGAGGCGGGCGAGCTTGTGCACGTTATCGCGGACGCGCATATCTACGACCGCCACATCCCTATTATTGAGGAATTGACCGCCCTGACCCCGCGGAACGCGCCAATATTTGTCATGGATAAGGCCATAGACGATTTTTACGGGTTTACTGAGAAAAGCTTTTCACTTGAAAACTACCAGCCCCACCCATTTAGGCATGAAATACCGGTGGCGGTATAGCGTTGGGGGCGTTTTTTCGGGTACGTACGAAGTTTTGAGACGAGCATGCGATTGAGGAGGGGGATTATGAACCTTATTGCGTCTGCGGACAATAACTGGGGAATAGGCAACGGTCAAAACCTGCTGTGCCGGCTTAAGCCCGACATGATGCGCTTTAAAAGGCTTACCCAGGGCGGGGCGGTGATAATGGGCAAAAAGACGTTTATGACCCTGCCGAATCAAAAGCCCCTGGCAAACCGCGTCAACATCGTACTGTCGCGCGACAGCAGCCTGGCCATCGAAGGCGCAACGGTTGTAAACACGGCCGATCAGCTCATGGAGGAGCTTGGCAGGCTTTTTGGGCTTAAATCCTGGGTAATTGGCGGAGCGGAAATTTATAAGCTGCTGATGCCCATGTGTGAGCGCGCCTATATCACGCGCATCCATGAAAGCTTTGAGGCCGACGCATATCTCTGCGATTTTGACGCGCTGGGCTGGAGCGTAGCCGAACGGTCGGATGTGATGGAATACGGCGGTCATAGATTTGAGTATATAACCTACGTCAATAACAACTTCAATCCGCTGTAATTGCGTCAAAGGCTGATACCCTTGTCATGAGGGTATGGAAGGTTCTATTGACATTTGCCCGCCAGGCGGGCCTTTTTTTATTCAGGAATAGCTAAAATACGCTATATAATCCTGTATATCTTATTATAGTATAATGGCGCGGGGCCGCATGAAATAAGGACCTTCTTAAATTTCCTGCTAATTGGAGAATATCGTTTTACAACGTGCTTTTGTAAAGTTGGGCGGCACAAGCACTTGTGTACCAGCTGGTAAAACGGCATACATGGAATGTCAGAACCGTGCTTTTGAGGCTTGTGATATAGAACCTTTCCTTCTGTCTGTTTGACTGCTGCAATAGGGCCTAAGCTCCATTTTCAGCGACCTAAGTGTCAGTTAATATAATCAGCGTCCAGCGGACGCGCGGCCGGCCTGTCAGGGGCGTTCACGGGGGATTGGGGGCGGGGCCTCCGATAAGCAAGCACAAGGGTGTGTACCGTTGCGCCCTGCTCCCGCTATTGTATTGCATATATTTGTATCTGCGCGCTTTGTCAATAGAGTGTACTGCGCCAAATGCTCATTTTGTGCAATTAATTGCTATTCATATTGATACGGCACATAAGGCAAAATCGCCCAAGTAACATCGTCAGCAGAAATGTTTCTATGTTCCAAACCTGTATAGCCTGCTGTCGCTTTTTCGCAAGGATATTCTTTGCAATTAACACAAGCTGTAATGCCTTTTTGACAAGAACACTTATTCTGGTCACAAGGGTCACCGCCAAAATCTTCAAACTTGTTGATTTTACAACCGGGGCAGAGCATCATATCTTCACCCCAAAAATCAGCTTTATAAAGGTTGGTCAAACGCTCTTTGAGTTCTTGCCTAAATTCCTCTGTAATCGTTCCACCTGTGTAATGCACACACAAGTCGCAACGCATACCACAATCAGAATACACCGCATTTTCTTTTGAAAATGGCTTTCGGTTTGGATTTTTCTTAATAAGTATCAACTTTTTAATAGCCTCTAAAGTATGTAAATCGTCAACACGAATTAAGAGCCACTTACCGTCATGTAATGTTCGTTCACTATCATAAAGTTCCTGTATTTTTATTGGAAATTCCGATTTTATGGCTTCAAATTTTTCACGCTCTGTTTTACCAAGAATTATTTGAAAATCATAGTGGTCTTTATATAGATTGATTGACGCAATCGTTTTTTTACCCTGACGAAATTTCAAGCAAGGAACATCATAATACATTCCTGCTACCTCATCTAACCGATACTTACCACGCATAAATTTCACGATTTCTAATCCTACTTTTCCGAATTCCGACATTACGAACTACCTCCCCAAGCTAATATGAATAATCCGTTGCTGCGGCTTACTTGCCTAAGACGAACTATCCATACAGTTTATTTGTTATTCAGATAATTATCAACAACTGGTTTCTTCCCGACAAATTCCCCTCAGCTTTTATTGTTTTTTACAGGTGTTTAAGAAATCAGGGCGGCAATAGGGCGGCATTTTGGCGATTTGCAAAAGAGTCCGCACTTGAAGCAACGCGGATAAACGCTGCATTCATACGGTCTTCAAGGTTGCGTAGCTATTTCGTACATGCTAAAATCAACCCACAAATTCACTGTCTTTTATTGCGCAGACCGCGGCATTTTAAGCGGCATAGCCATATCCCCCCGCCCCATGGAAAGACTCCATGCGCCCCTGTCCTTCTATTATAGGCCACGGCGGCGATTAGTTTTATGCTAAATACATTGATGGCGTACTGTAGGCTGCCTTTAAAGGCATGGTCGGGGGTTTTGACGAATGGCGGTGGGCCGGCGCGCTGCCTGTCAAGCGCGGCACGGCGGCATATATGAAAGCCCCCAGCCGCCGTATCCGGCTGGGGGCAGATAACAGGCCTATCCTTTCGACACTCTCGCTAACCCAAGAGCCTATCCTTTACCATGTCGAAATACGCGGGGCCGATGTTAAGATATTCCTCGTGAAACTCCTTAATGTTAAAGCGAACGCCCTTTTGCTTCCTGTAACTTTCAAGGATATCAAAGAACTGGATATATCCAAGGGCGTATTCCAGCGCATATGTGGGCGCGTCTACGGCCAGCTGGTAGTAAAGCGTTACAGTAGTTGGGTCGGTCATGCCATAATCCTCAAGGAATGCCTTTACCTCCTGCTCTGACCAGCCGTGCGCGTTGACGCCGATGCTTACCGCGGCGGGCATGAGCACGTCGCCTATTACCGAATTTGCCGAGGCAAGCATGCCAAAATCGCCGCTTAACTGAGAATTGTTGTAGAAGTAATTCTCGGCGTACTGGGACCAGCCCTCATAATACGCGGTGAATGAGATAAGCCTTGGGAACAGCCCCGTATCCTCGAGTGAGCGCTGGTATACGTATTGGTACATATGCCCGGGATACGCCTCGTGCGCCAGCACCGACAGCAGGGACATTGACCTGTCGACCGAGCGGTTGTTTATCATTACGGTATTGTGGAACGCGTCGTCAACCGGAGGAATCATATACGCGGCAGGGCTGAGCTGATCTTCAAGCTCTTTGGGGGCGTTGAAAAAGCTGACCTCATGGTCGGGGAGCTTGGGAAAATCGTGGTCTATCAGCTCCTTGAGGTGGGCTATGTCGCCCTCAACCGATCCCGTTGTTATGTTGGTTTCACCAAACTGGTCTACGATGTCCGGATCCCTGAGTATTGCGTCGTAAAGCACGACATACTGGTCTATTATCTCGTCCTTGAGCTGCTTGAACGCGTCCTCAACCTTCATATCCCCGCAAGACGCGGTTCTAAGCGCATATTTAAAATAATCCGGTCCGCCCTGAGCGTAATACAGCCCCTTTTCATTTTTGCCAGTATCCTTAAGCGCGTCAATGCCGTCGCGCAGGTTTTTATAAGCCTGCATAACCGAATCCGTTACAAGCGATTTGTTGCGCGAATTATATTCCGCCCGCTTTTCATGGCTCAAGCCCTCGACGGCATCGAGGCGTTCGTCAAAGCCCGTTATGAGAAAACAGCTTTCGCCGCTTGCAATGAATGTATCGCAGTGCTCAACCACCATTTCAGCCGCCCGCTTGGTCATGAAAAGGCCCTGCTCCGATTTTTCCCTTTCAAAGTCAAGGATTTGCCCAAAATAGCGCACGAAATCACTGAGCAGCGAAAAATAGCCTTCAACATCGTCCTCGCTGCCTATCGAATACAGCGCCATGGTCAGCGGCAGGTTAACGTGAATGCCGGTTATGGTTTCAAGCGGCTCCATATAGTAGTAATAATCCGCGCCGGCCAGCTCGTCGGCAAGGTAGCGGCGGATGATCTCATATGTCAAAAGCTCGGATTCGCTCAAAAGCTCGGTGTTGATGAGATTTAACCTATTTAGGTATTCTTGGCACTCGCCGCTTGAGCGCTCGAACTCCGCATACGACAGCTCTCCGAAATTATCAGGCGCGCCGGCTTCATCAATGCCGTATTTTGACGGGTCCTTTGCCAGCAGATGATAGGTAAGCGCGTCTGAGAGGATATATTCCCTAAAGAGTCCCGCGTCTACCTCGTTTAGCAGCCGTGACGCCGTAGCGGCGTCCTGGGTTGCGTCCGGCGTAACATTGGGCTCGGTCGCCCGCGGCGTAGGAGTTACATTTGAAGAGGTTCCGAAGCATCCGCAGAGCAGCAGGAACATCGCCACAAGGCATAGGGCAATAAAGCGGCGAAAAATCATCTCTAAAATACCATCCTTTCCTTAAGGGGGCTTTATACAGCTTATATGATAGTATATCAGAACCAAGGACGAATTTGACGGGAAATACACAAATATTGACACGAATTAAGGGGAATGGGACGTTAAGAGATTACGCTAAGTCCCATTCCCCTGTTAAAACTTACGGTTCCGCATATCAGGCTGCCCCACTTTTTGAGGGCTGCGCCATGCTATTGGTTAACATATCGATCAGCTCCGCCTGGTCTACGCCCATGCATTCAATATAAACATACAGGTTGCTGCCAACGCGCCAGCACACCCAGTATACCCCGTCGTCCCTGGCGTCCGTTACCATGGCCGAACCCACGGTGAGCGTAAACGGGCACTCCTCCATCATCTGGGCAAAGTAATAACCTCCGTCGCCCTTGGCGTACGCGTTACCGTCTTCGGCATTGTACAAGCGGCTCCAGTCCGCTGGCAGGCCCGCGGGGATAAGCCCTCCCTCTTCCAAGAGGCTGCAGTTATCAACGGTTTTGACCGACGCCTGTTTGAGCTCGGCCTTGACCTCCTCTGGCACAGAGCCTCCGCCGCCCTTGGTCAGATATCTGTATACGGGCGAGCTGTCGATCATATCCTCGGTTACCTTGTATGCGCCCTGCGGCGCAGGGTTTTGCGAATTTGGAGTGACGGTGGTTCCCTGATGGGTTACCAAGGCGCCGCCAGGCGTTTCACCGCCATGCGGATCATTATTGATGCCGCGCGGCTCCGCTTCCATACCCGAACGAAGGGCAAAGGCGGCTCCCGCCCCAAGCAGCGCGATAAAGACGGCCGCCGCGCTGAGATATCTCATCAGAGGGGCACGCTTGCGCTTCTTTTCCGTTTTCCCCTGAAGTATTCTTCTTTTAAGCTCGTCGTACGGCACGCAGGCGTCGGCCGACTCCGCGGCTGACCGCAGCATGGATTCAAGATTGTCATTCCACTCCATCAATCGCCCCTCCTTCCTTAAGCTTCGCTTGAAGCATTGTGCGCGCGCGCGACATGCGGGATTTGATTGTGCCCTCGGTTACTCCTAGCATTGATGCAATCTCCTTATAGTTCAACCCCGAAAAATAATGTAGCATGACAGGCTCCCTGTATATTTCATCAAGTCCGCCTATCGCCTTATAGAGCGCGCTCGTTTTCTCAGCGTTTATTGCCGCCGGTTCCGGAAGCTCGGATTCGGTTTCCACCGCGCTGTCAAACGGGGGTTCGTCAAAAAACACCTCCCGCTTGTTACGCCGCACCATATCCACTGAAGCGTTTACGGCGACACGGTAAAGCCAGCCCTTGAGCTGCATATCCTCCATGTTCT
>CAYSKA010000086.1:0-6708 GCA_964431505.1 uncultured Oscillospiraceae bacterium | reverse complement strand
AAAAGCCGCGGTTTCAAAGCTGATTGAAAAGCTTGACCAGGAAATGGAGGATTTTATCTCCACGGCCGCCTCTTCATAGTCGTCGGCCTGTCCGCGAAACGGGTCCTCTATATCGAACTCGCCGTCGCCCGGGAACCCCTCGACTCCCGCGACATATCCCTTTAGGGTATGCGCCTTGTGATCCGCTTCGGGGCAGATCGCCTCAAGCTCGTCCAGATGTTGGGCCTCCATTGTAAGTATGAGGTCGGCGTTGTCCGCAAGCTTGGCTGTAAGCTGCTGCGCGCGGTGGCGCGACGCGTCTACGCCCATGTCCACAAGCGCGTTTTTAGCAAATTCCGTGATCCGGGCCCCGTCGCAAGCCATGGTGCCTGCCGAGTCGCATCGCACCTTCCCTCGCAATCGTGGGTGGTCGTCTATCAGTTCATCGAACAGGGCTTCGGCCATTGGGCTTCGGCAGGTGTTGCCCGTACAGACGAATAGCAGGGTTTTCAAAATAGTCGTCTCCTTTATGGGTAGAATTGTTTTATATCGCGGCAAAATGCCGGCGCGGTCCGCAATTAGCGGGAAACGCGGCAAACTTCGTTAAAATTCGGCCTGCTCCCCGCCGATCACGTTAAAGCCGGCCGCGCGGAGAAGCCTATTCATATATGCAAGGCCAAGTTCATCGGTAGAGACGGCTTCGGCAAATATTACGTCGTAATCCGCCGAATGCCCGCGAAGCGCCGCAAAAAGGTTCGCGCACATCTCCCGCTTGTCCTTTGTGGAACCTATTATATCATATCTGCGCCCCCTGTAAAAGGACTGTGTCTCCTCGGATGCAAGAATTATGCAGCTTTGCCCCGCCGCTTCCCTGGCGTCGTATTCGCGGCGTATCAGGTCCGCCGCGCTTCGCGCAGGGCCCTTTGCCACCACCACCTCGGCGTCGGGCGCGTAATGCCTGTGCCGCATGCCCGGGGAAGGCGCGGCTTCGCCGGCCCCTAGCGGCCTGAGTATGCTGTGGGACAGCTCAACGCGGCCTATCGCCGCCTCAAGCATCTCGCGTGTAACCGCCCCGGGCCGGAGGATAACCGGCGTTTTTGATATCAAAAGTACTGTGGATTCAAGCCCAACCTCGCATGCCCCGCCGTCAAGGATGACATCTATGCGCCCGTTTAGGTCCTCTATCACATGGGCGGCCTCCGTGGGGCTGGGCCTGCCCGACAGGTTGGCGCTGGGCGCGGCTACGGGCACACCCGCTTCGCGTATCAGCGTGAGCGCGGTCCTGTTTGAGCTCATCCTCACGGCCACGGTATCAAGGCCTGCTGTAACCTCATCCGGTACGATATCGCTTTTTTTATATATCAGCGTCAGCGGACCTGGCCAAAACGCGTCCATCAGCTGCCTGGCAAGGTCGGGTATATGCGTCCACAGCGGCTTTACGTCGCTCTTTCTCGCGACATGAAGTATCAGGGGATTGTCCTGGGGCCTGCCCTTTGCCTCAAATATGCGCGCCACGGCCCTGCCGTCAAGGCCGTTAGCCCCAAGGCCGTATACCGTCTCAGTAGGAAACGCCACAAGGCCGCCCGCGCGCAGCACCCCCGCGGCATATCTGGCGCCCGCGTCCGCCCTGAACACCTGGGTTTTCATAATTCCTCCGTCATCTTAGGCAGCCCGTTCCCTCTTAAAGCTGGGACGTCTCCATTCGGGCGGCCCTGTCGGCCACCGCAAGCGCTTGGATCACCTCGTCCATGTCGCCGTCGATAAAGGCGTCGAGCTTATACAGCGTAAGCCCTATCCTGTGATCGGTTACGCGGCTTTGCGGAAAGTTGTAGGTGCGGATTCTCTCGGACCTGTCGCCCGAGCCCACCTGGCTGCGCCGGTCAGAGGCCTCCTTTGCCTCGCGCTCGGCCCTGTACATGGACAAAAGCCGCGTTTTCAGCACCCTCAGCGCCTGTTCCTTATTTTTAAGCTGGGATTTTTCATCCTGGCACTGCACCACCAGCCCCGTAGGCAGATGGGTGATGCGTATTGCGCTTTCGGTTTTGTTTACGTGCTGGCCGCCCGCGCCGCTTGAACGGTATGTATCTATGCGCAGTTCAGCCATGTTCAGCTCAACCTCTACGTCTTCGGCCTCCGGAAGCACGGCCACCGTGGCGGCGCTTGTATGTATGCGGCCCTGGGATTCGGTTTCCGGCACGCGCTGCACGCGGTGAACCCCGCTTTCGTATTTGAGCTGGCTGTACGCTCCCCTGCCTTTTAGCGCAAGCACCGCTTCCTTAACGCCGCCCATCTCGGTTTGGGCTGAGGACAGCAGCTCGGCTTTAAGCCCGTGCCGCTCGGCGTAGCGCTGGTACATCCTCAAGAGAACGGCTCCAAACAGCGCCGCCTCATCGCCGCCCGTTCCCGCGCGGATCTCAATCATTACGTTGCGGCTGTCGTTAGGGTCCTTTGGCAGGAGCAGGCCCTTAAGCCGCTCCGTAAGGCCTTCCCGCTTTTCAATCAGCGCGGGCTGCTCCTGATGGATAAGCTCCTTAAGCTCCGGCTCAGCGCCGTGCAGCATTTCCTCCAGGGCGGATATCTCAGCGCATACGTCATTGTACTCGCCGTATGCGCCCACGATTTCGTCAAGCGACGCGCGCTCCTTCAGCGCATCCTGCCATTGCTTACGGTCGTTCATGGCGTCGGGCGAGCCAAGAAACTCGCCAAGCTCGCCGTATCTTTTCTTTATTGCTTCCAGTTTTTCAAACACGCTGCACCTCAATACAATAATCAAATAAATTTTAAGGGAGCCAGGAAAATACCGCCTTAAAGGTAGCCATTGTTCGGCAGATGCGCTAAAGAGGAGGAACGCATGCCCAAAGCGGCATTCCGTTTAACGATGGCAAAGCGGATGCGCAAAACAGCTCTTTTTCAGGCGTTTTAGTATAAAACGCGCAAATCCTTTGCAGAGCGCGGCGCACAACTCAAGCCATAGCGGTAACTATGGCAAAAGCCTCGCAACAATGCTTTATGAAAGCATCTGCCGTTTCAGGCCGATGTTTTCATATCTCAGCTTCCCTTACCCTATACCCCCTATTATAATACGTATTTAGGCGCGTTAACAACCCGCCCGCCCATATTTCAAAGTCATTAACCGGCTATGACGCAGCGGTCGTTCCCGCCTAGGTCTTTTACCACCCTTGCGCCGCCAAACATCCCGCGCACCACATCAGCCTGGTCAAAGCCGATTTCCAGCAAAAGCGCGCCGCCTGGGTTAAGGTATCCTCGGTATTCCCCGCTTATGCGGCGGTAAAAATCAAGGCCGTCCTCCCCGCCGTCAAGGGCATAGCGCGGCTCGTTTTTCACCTCCCGCTGCAGCGACTCGATATCGCCAGTTGGTATATAGGGCGGATTGCACACGATCAGGTCAAACCGCGCGCCGGATAGCGCCGAGAAAAGGTCGCCCTCGGCGAATTGCGCGCTTATCCCGTGCATGGCAGCGTTCTCCTTAGCTAGCGCCACGCACTCTCGGCTTATGTCGGACATGGTTACGTCAAGGCCGCCTAAAGTCGCCAGGCTTATGCCAATGCAGCCGGTGCCGCAGCAAAGGTCAAGCGCTGTCCTGTAGCCGCGCGCATTAGCCAGCGTAAGCGCGGCTTCTGCAACGGTTTCGGTATCCTGGCGCGGAATCAGCGCGCACGGGCGCATAATAAGCCTAAGCCCCATGAACTCCCACTCGCCTATGATATACTGAAGCGGCTCTCCCGCAAGCCGGCGGCGCGCCATGCGCTCAAGGGCGCCAAGCTTAATTTCATCCAGGCGTTCGCCGCGCCTGAGCAGCAGCTCAAGTTCGTCCATCCCGGTTACAGCCGAAAGCATTATGGCCGCCTGGCCGGCCGCTTCCTCATGCGCAACGGCAAAAAGCGCGCCCTTTAGCGCACTTCTCACCTCATGTATGGTATTTTTGCCTGAAAAACCTATCATAATTAAATGCCAACCGCCATTGCTGAACCTATGCGTTGCCTCCGCACACGGCCGTTTCCGCGGCAGGGGTTGGAGCGCTTTCATTGGCGGCGGCCTCCGCCTTATCCGCCTGGGCCTTTGCCGCGGCCTCCTCTCTTTCACGAACCAGTATTTCCGGATCCATCGCCACGTTGAAGGACGCTATGGCCACCTCCAGCATGTCGTCTGTAGGCTCCTTTGTGGTAATGAGCTGAAGCGCCATGCCCGGGGCGCGTACTATCCTTGTAAGGATGTTGTCGTACTTGGCCGCAAGCTGCAGCACCTCGTAGGAGAAGCCCGCCACAACCGGCAAAAGCAGTATGCGGGAGCCAAACAGGATCAGCTTGTTGTCGCTCCAGCCAATGACTGAGAAGAACAGGATGGAAACCGCCATCACAAGAAACAGGTAATTGGTTCCGCATCTGGGATGAAGCCGTTTATGCTTTCTCGCGTTTTCCGGAGTAAGCTCTTCATCGGCCTCGTAGCAGGCGATGGTCTTGTGCTCGGCGCCATGATACATGAACACGCGCTTTATATCCTTCATCCGCGATACAAGGATTATATACCCGAGGAATATCAGCAGCCGCGCCCCGCCCGCCGTAAGGCTTTTCCACGCGGACGACACCTCCGGCCCGAATATAAGGTCGGCGATCAGCGTGGGCAGCAGCATAAACAGGCCAACCGACATTACAACCGCAAGCGCTACGGCGATGCCGATGACGATTTTCTCCACCGACTTGCCAAACACCTTTGCCAGCCATTTTTCAAACCGTGTAGGCTCCTCATCCATCTCTATGCCCGCCATCTCGGCAGAGCGCGTGATGGTTTTCATCCCGACCTGGAGCGACTCGACAAACGCCACCACACCGCGAACTATGGGGAATCCCAGAAACGTCCCCTTCCTGGCTTTGGACTGATAGGGCTTAAACTCCTTTGCAATGGAGCCGTCCTCCCTGCGCACCGCCATGGCGATGCCCTGCGGCGACTTCATCATCACGCCTTCCATGACGGCCTGGCCGCCAATGGTGCACTTTTTCATCACTGTCTCCTCAATCACCGGTATGGTGAAAATATCATTTTTCACATTATATCATAGACGCTGTTTATTTTGTATGTAAAAGTGTGTAAAGGCGGTGAATTAACCGTTAACATCGCGAAATTTTGGCAATCCGAAGGTCTTAAGGGGCGCTATGGGGCTTTTGCCCCAAACCCCGCCAAAGGGGACTTTTTGTAAAATCGCCATAGGCTATTCGCAATGCGCTGATCAAGAGCATTGCGAGTTCAACCCGCGAAACACGATCTTTGGCTGCAAGCAACTGTCAGACCGTGTTTCGCTCTCAAGGTATCAAAGATCACCGCGCATGCCGCCTATTCGCCTTCGGCATCGTAATGCGCTTGATCAGCACATTACGAGTTTAACCCGCAAAACACGGCCTTCGGCTGCAAGCAGCTATCGGGCCATATTTGTTTTGTACAACATAGCCTGTAACCAGTCCAACTCACAAAGGGCTATGAGGTCAATGGCGCTTAGGGTCACCGGACCTGCCAATAAGATAATCAACGGATATATCGAAGCAGTCCGCTAGGGCGCAGATTACTTCTATTGACGCGGCTCTCTCTGATCTTTCTATTTTGCTTATAGCAAACTGTGTAAGACCAACGGCCTGCCCTAACTGATTTTGATTAAGATTTTTGCCCTTCCGCAATGAACGAAGACGCTGAAAAAAATATTTTTGTCGAACATAAAAACCTCTTGACAAATGACATAAAGTCATAATTAGAGATACGGAGTAATTTAGTCATGAAATAACAGCTAAGCAGACCATAATAGCTAACTAATGCGGTACATATCTAAAGCGGTATCCCCATATTACTACGTTAGACTATGGAGATTAATTACGGCCATTTTAACCATATTGTACTCCAAAATATTATAAAACGTCGCTTCCGGCCGTATTGCCCCTTTCAGCGATATTATAAGGCTGCAAACCGAAACAGAAAGCTTAAATATGCGTACAGCAATAATAAAGTTTTGATGCCATACGATACCATATTATATAGATTAACATAATCCGCCAGACCAGGTCAGGCGGGAACAGAGAAGGAACACGGATGAAAAGATATGAAAAACTCAGAGAATTGAGGGAGGACGCGGGGATAAGTCAGCAAAGGCTTTCCGCGTACTTGTGTGTTCACCAGACCACGTATTCTGAGTATGAGTTGGGCAAGATCAATGTACCTGTCGACGTATTTATAAAGCTGTCAAGGCTATACGGAGTTAGCGTTGAATACATACTTGGGCTTACTAGGAAAAGGATAATTCCCCCCCGAGAACATTAAAGCTAAGCTGGGGAGGCCCTGAAACCGCCTATTGCGATTCGCGTCGCGCTTGATCAGCGCAACGCGAGTTTAACCCGCAAAACACGGCCTTTGGTTGCAAGCAGCTAGCAGGCAGGCTTTCGCTCCTAAGGTATCAAAAGTCACCGCGCATGCCGCCTACTCGCCTTCGGCGTCGCGTCGCGCTTGTTCAGCGCATTACGAGATTAACCCGCAAAATACGGCCCTCGGCTGCAAGCAGCTAGCAGGCCATATTTTACTCTCAAGGTATCAAAAGACCGGCGCACATGTCGCCGGCTTTTGATGGATTATACTTTTTGGTTCGAATAAGCCTTGTGTTGTTTCCGTTGATTTTTGGCAGATTACAAATTTTCGGTGATTCACCCAAACCTAATATTATCCCTTAGCCTT
>CAYSKA010000085.1:0-6722 GCA_964431505.1 uncultured Oscillospiraceae bacterium | reverse complement strand
CTTATATGGATATTTATACCATAATAAATTTCAAACATCAACAACAAATAGATAAAAGGTACTGAATAATCAAATTTAAATAATAATATATCATACATTACCAAGCTTTTAAAGACAAATTTGCCCCCATACCGTTTATATGATATCATGCAAAGCGTCGGAAGTGATTCCGGGGGTTGAAATAGTAGGCGTTATCTATTCAAATTCAATAGGCTACGGGTACAAGCGGGAGGATATCTGATATCCTCCCGCTTGCTTTGCGAGTCCGTCCCTCTCATAAGATAAACTCCCCGCACCCAATCCCCTCCATTCCCTTGACATAACAGGCAATGATCTATAAAATATCAATTTAACAAGCGATAGGAGTAAGGACATGGAAATAAAGCAAGCGCTGTCAAATATCATCGCGGAGCGTGCAAAGTTGCAGCCCTGCGAGGTAATGGACTGGTTTGAAACGCCCAAGGACCCAGCGATGGGGGACGTGGCGTTTCCGTGCTTCAGGCTTGCAAAGGCAATGCGGAAACCGCCCAACGCGATAGCCGCCGAGCTGGCCGACGGGCTGGCACTGCCCGACGGGGTTTGCCGGGTGGAAGCTGTGGGAGGCTATCTTAACTTCTTTGCCGACAAGTCCTCGTTTGCTGAAAATACCCTGAAGCGGGTTTTTGAGGAAGGCGAAGGCTACGGCGGCTCCTCATGCGGCAGCAAAAAGACGGTATGCCTGGATTATTCGTCCATAAATATAGCTAAGCCGTTCCACATTGGCCATCTAAGCAGCACAGCTATAGGAAACGCGTTGAGGCGCATCTATGACCATCTTGGCTACAGGACAATAAGCATAAACCACCTTGGCGACTGGGGGACCCAGTTTGGCAAGATGATCCTGGCGTATAAGCTGTGGGGGAACCGTGAAAGTGTGGAAAACGGATCGGTGCGCGAGCTGATGAAGCTTTATGTGCGCTTTCACGACGAGGCTGAAAAGGACCCCTCGTTAAACGATCAGGCCCGCGCCTGGTTCAGGCGCATAGAGGAGCATGATCCCGAGGCATGGGAGCTGTTTGAATGGTTCAAGGACATAACGCTTAAAGAGGTCGGAAGGGTATACGAGCTTTTGGGCGTTGAGTTTGACAGCTATCTTGGCGAGAGTTTTTATGAGGATAAAATGGCGCCCGTGGTCGATGAGTTGAGGCAAAAGGGCCTGCTAAAGGTGGACCAGGGCGCATCAATAGTGGATTTAACGGAATACTCCATGCCGCCCTGCATTATATTGCGCTCGGACGGCGCGACCTTATATGCCACGCGCGACCTCGCAACAGCTATCTACCGCAAGACTGAGTACAATTTTGATAGGATGCTCTATGTAGTGGCCTATCAGCAAAACCTTCATTTCCAGCAGCTCTTCAAGGTGCTTGAGCTTATGGGGAAGGACTGGGTACAGGACTGCGTTCATGTAAACTTCGGCATGGTGAGCATGAAGGAGGGAACGCTGTCCACGAGGAAGGGCCAGGTTGTTTTCCTGGAGGACGTTCTTAACGCCTCGATTGAAAAGACATATAAAATTATAGAAGAAAAAAGCCCGGATCTCGATGATAAGGCGTCGGTGGCCCGCCAGGTCGGCGTGGGCGCCGTAGTTTGGGGAGTGCTTTACAACAACAGGATAAAGGACATAGTATTTTCGTGGGACAAGGCGCTTAACTTCGATGGCGAAACCGGCCCATACGCCCAATATACCCATGCCCGCTGCTGCTCCGTTATTAGAAAGGCGGGGGGGCATGACAGGAATAGCATAGATTATTCAATCCTTACGGACGAGTATTCGGCCGCTTTGATAAGGGCTATGGCCGATTTCCCGCAGGCGGTGCTGGACGCGGCGGATAAATACGAGCCTTATGTGGTCTCGCGTGCGGTTATAAACGTATGCTCATGCTTCAATAAGTTTTATTATGAGCTTAGGATTATGGATGACGACAGCGCCGTGAGAAACGCGCGCCTTGCCTTAACCGACGCGGCGCGCACTGTGATATCAACCGGCCTGAGGCTTGTCGGGCTTGACGCGCCCGAAAGGATGTAAGGCCAAAACGGTTACCAATTAACAGATGGAGGAAAAGCTATGCTCGATATAAAACGGATCAGGCAAAATCCGCAGGCGCTTGAAATCGCCATGCGGGCGCGCAGAAATAAGGGGGCGGACGTATCCGGGTTGTTGGAGCTGGACAGGCAGCGCAGGGCCATAATGCAGGAGTCCGAGGCGCTCAAGGCCAGGAGAAACGAAGTGTCGGCGCAAATTCCCCGCATGAAGGGCGAGGGCAGGGACGTTTCAGAGCTGATGGCCCAGATGAAGGAAACGGCTGCCAGAATAAAGGAATTCGACGCCAGGCTGGGCGCTATCGACGGCGAGCTTGACTACATGCTTTTAAGCATTCCGAACATACCGCATGAGAGCGTGCCGGAAGGCGACGACGATAATGACAATCTCGAGCTTCGGAGAGTGCTAACGCCGAGAAAATTCGATTTCGATCCAAATCCGCACTGGGATATAGGGGAGCGGCTGGGCATACTCGACTTTGCGGCGGCGGCAAAGATAACCGGAGCCAGGTTTACGGTATACAGGGGCTTGGGCGCAAGGCTTGAGCGGGCGGTAATAAATTATTTCCTCAATACGCACGCATCCAACGGGTATACTGAGATATTCCCACCGTATATGGTAAACAGGGATTCAATGACCGGCACAGGCCAGCTTCCCAAATTTGAAGAGGACGCGTTTAAGGTAGCGGATACGGATTATTTCCTGATCCCGACCGCCGAGGTGCCCGTGACAAACCTGTTTAGGGGCGATATACTGCCCGCAGACGAGCTTCCGGTTAAATATTGCGCATACAGCGTTTGTTTCCGCTCCGAGGCCGGAAGCGCCGGAAGGGATACCAGGGGCCTTATCCGCCAGCACCAGTTCAACAAAGTGGAGCTTGTGAAGTTTACAAGGCCGGAGGATTCCTATGACGAGCTGGAAACGCTTACAAACGACGCGGAGGCCCTGCTAAAGGGGCTTGGGTTGCCATACAGGGTGGTTTTGCTCTCAACGGGCGATCTGGGCTTCTCCAGCGCCAAGACCTATGATATTGAGGTCTGGCTGCCAAGCTACGGCCGCTATGTTGAGATCAGCTCCTGCTCCAACTTTGAGGATTTCCAGGCCAGGCGCGCTTGTATAAGATTCCGCCGTGATAAGGGTTCAAAACCCGAATTGGTGCATACGCTGAATGGTTCGGGGCTGGCTGTAGGGCGCACCGTGGCCGCCATATTGGAAAACTACCAGAGGGAAGACGGGGGCGTCGATATTCCGGAGGTATTAAAGCCATACATGGGTTGCGATTCGATTTTTTTAGGCGCAACCAGGAAATAATTGAATCAGCTGGACTAATGAAGGGCGCCATGAATAATATTAAGCGATAGTCAGCTTAAGTAACTTTAATCTATTTCGGAGGCATAAATGAAATCATTCGCCATTATAGGCATAGGGAACTTTGGCCGCTCCGTGGCTACAACGCTGTGCAAACTCGGCCACGAGGTGCTGGCGATGGATATCTCAGAGGACAGGATACGCGATATCGCGGACCACGTTACAGCGGCGGTGCAGATAAATGTAACCGACGAGCGCGCCATGAAGCAGGTGGGCATAAGAAACTTCGACTGTGTAATAATCAGCGTTGGAGAGGATATCAGGGCGTCGATTCTGGCCACGGTGCTGTGCAAGGAGATGGGCGCAAAGCACGTCGTCGCAAAGGCGTCCGACGATATGCACGCAAAGATTTTGCTAAAGACGGGAGCGGATTCCGTGGTGCGGCCCGAACATGAAAGCGGAGTGCGCCTTGCCCGCTCGCTGGTATCCGACAGCGTTATAGATTATCTGGACCTGTCCGATGAATACAGCATACACGAGATGCGAATCCCCCGCGCTTGGGTGGATAAGTCCATAATGAAAATTGACGTGCGCCGCAACTTCGCAATATCGATAATTGCGATCCGCAGAAGCGGCAGGATAATTGTGGCGATAGATCCGGAGCAGCCGTTGAAGGCTGATGACGTTTTGGTTATGATCGGATCCAACAAATCCCTGAAAAAGGTTGAATCATTGGGCATATAGACTGGCAAAACGCGCCGTTGGCCCATTAAAGGCTTCCAGCATCATATATAATGGTGCTGGACCTTGTTTTTTATGAACATACTAAGGTAAAATAAACAATATGGGGGATTTTCACCCATCCCATTTATCGGGAGGTGCGGCCATGCCGTCATTAATTGAATCAATAAAAGAAGCTGAGGTAAAGGCGGCGGGAATACGCAGGGATGCGCTTGCGCAGGCCCGCGATATGGTGCTTCAGGCGGAAATCGACGCTGGAGCGCAGCTGGCGAGGATGGCCGACGAATGCAGGCTTAAGCTTGTGTCGGCACGCGGGGAGGCCGAATACGAGGGCCGCTCCATTGCTCAGGATATAGTGAGCCGCCGCACAAACGAGGCGGAGAACATGTGCAAAAAGGCCGGAGAAAATCTGGATAAGGCGGCTTCGTATATATTTGAAAGGCTTGCCAAAGTATGATCGTTCCCATGAAGCGGCTTACGCTCGCCGCCATGAAGAGCGATTCCAAGCGGCTGATGAAGGCATTGCAGGGCATAGCAGCGGTGCATATATCCCATAGCGAGTGCGCAAACCCCGACGACAGCGAGTTTAGAAGGCTTGGCGAGGCAAAGTCGAGGATAGAAAGGGCGCGTTCCACACTTCAGCCGTTTTCACAAAAGGCGCCGTTTTTAAAGCCCAAACCGGATGCCACGCTAAACGAGCTGGACCAGAGCCTTGCCAAAGCTGCGCCGGTGCTGGAGGAGCTTGAACAAATCGAGCAGGACATAGCTCAGATTAAAGCTGAGATGGATAAGTGCGGCGCTTTGGCGGACGCTCTTGAGCCATGGAAGGAGATGGATGCCCCCATTGAGGGAATCCATTCAACCAGAAGCGTAAGGTACATTACGGGCTACATACGCAAGGACAGGCTTGATAAGCTGGAGCTGCCGCAAGCGGCCTGTATGCAGGAGTTTGGCGGCGGGCGCGACAGCGCGTTGCTAATAGCGGTTCATGAAAGCGCTTTGGACGACGCGTATACCGCGCTTAGAGCGCTGGATTTTATAGATTATCAGTTCCCACAGCTCACGGGCACGCCAAAGGAAAACATAGCGAGGTTAAAGGATGAAAAGGATGGGCTTGAAGGCCGCTTGTCGTCGCTAAACGCCGCGCTTGAAGGCTTAGGCGTGCATTACGGCATCATAGAAAGGGCGGCGGACGCCGTTGCCATAGCACTTGAGCGCGAGGACAAATGCCTTGAGCTGGGCGCTATGGACAGCGTGTTCATGCTTGAGGGGTGGATACGTGCGGACCATGAGGACAGGGTTAGGGAAACCATTGCAAAAAGCGCATCCGTATATTATCTTGATACCCGGGACCCCCTCCCGGAGGAAAACCCGCCAAGCGCGCTGAAGAACAATAAGCTTGTAGAGCCGTTTGAGGCCATAACCAATATGTACTCCCCGCCATCATACAGGGGAATAGACGCGGCACCTCTTACAATGCCGTTTTATCTTCTGTTTTTTGGAATGATGCTTTCCGATTCAGGCTATGGGCTGCTCCTTTTTATAGGAGGAACGCTTTTGACAAGGCTGAAAAAGCCTTCGGGCGATTTTGGCAAACTGGTCAAGGTGATTACAATGAGCGGATTGGCCACCGCCGTATGCGGCTTTTTTATCGGAACCTTCTTTGGCATGGGCTGGCAGGACCTCTTGGGGCCGTCCTCACCGTTCCCGCTCTTGTTTGATCCAATGGATCAGGTCATGCCCATGATATTTATCTGCTGCGGCCTGGGCCTGCTTCAGATGTTTACGGGCATTGCGGCAAAGATGTACATGTGCTTCCGAAACGGCGACCCCGCCGCCGCCATATTCGACAACTTTTCATGGATATTGATTGTGCTTGGAATTGTCGGGGTAATCTTTGCGGGGGATATGCCTACGGTGCATACTATAGCAATCGTAATGGCTGTTGCGGGCGGATTGATGCTTCTGTTCTTCTCAAACAGGAGCACAAAAAACCCGATAAAGCGGATGGGAACCGGCCTTGGACAGCTTTACAACATAACAAGCTGGCTGGGGGATACGCTGTCATACGTTAGGATAATGGCCCTTGGCCTTGTAACGGGCGCCATGGGAATGGTATTCAACATGATCGGCGGCATGCTTATGGATCCTTCGGGCAAGGCTAGCTTTATAAGCATAGCGGTGGGATTTATCGCGGCTTTGATACTGCTTAGTGTCATGCATCTGTTCAGCCTGTTCATAAATACGCTTGGGACCTATGTTCATTGCGCCAGGCTCCAATATGTAGAGTATTACGGAAAGTTTTATGAAGGCGATGGAATAGCGTTTGATCCGCTTGGCTATAACACAAAGCATGTTAATGTAAAGGGGACGGACGACCGCTGAAAACCGTTTTTTGCGGCTGCTTCCGCTATAAACACTATCAGGAGGAACACACAATGTTTGAAAATGTCGAATGGGGAACGATCTTTACAGCGCTTGGAGTGGTGCTGTCCCTTGTGCTTCCGGGCATAGGCTCGGCCATTGGAGTGGCCAGGGCGGGCCAGGCTGCGGCAGGGGTCGTAGCTGAACAACCGGAGAACTTCTTTAA
>CAYSKA010000084.1:5923-6885 GCA_964431505.1 uncultured Oscillospiraceae bacterium | reverse complement strand
GGCTGTAGTGCTGTTTGCAATGTTCTATCCGGTCATATCCGGTGTTCCCGTGTCAGCCAATTATATAAAATGGCTCATGTGGTTACCGGGATGGACCTTTTTAGGATGATTTTGAGGTGATATATGGAAGTAAAAAGCAAAAAGAATTTTATACAGTTTATAAAGTTCGCTCTTGTAGGCATAATGAATACCATTATCGATTTTGGGGTATATACGGTTCTTGTATCGTTTACAGGTATTCATTACGCAATAGCGCAGGCAATCTCCTATACCTGCGGGCTTTTTAACAGCTACCTGTTTAATACGGTGTGGACGTTCAGGGAGGAGCGTCAGCGCAACGCCAGGGAGTTTCTGCTGTTTGTGGCCGTAAACATAGCCACACTGCTTGTTTCCATTGGCATTCTCTATGTGTTTAGAAACTTTATATTCCCCCAAGGGAACTCTGTAACCCACTGGATGGTGAACGGTTTCCTAGGAGGTTTCATCACTACGGAGAGTAAGGCCATTGAAATTTTAAGCAAACTTATAGCCACGCCGATTACAATTATATTAAACTTTCTTGGAAATAAGATATTTGTATTTTGTAAAGGCACTGGAAAAAATTGAACACCTAAGAACTATAATACTTGACGGGTCAGCTTCAGACGATTTATACTTGTAGTATCGGCCTCATGGTTAGCAAGAACCATGGGGCCTGCTCCTTATAATCAAAAAGTTTAGAATTAACATAAAATCTTAAAGATAGCAAAACTGCACGCGCGTATTCACTTATCCGAAAAAACGCTTGCATGTTTAACCTTAATTGGATTATCATTTAAAGGAGTTCATTGGAGGTACCTAAGCTGCTGGCTGCTTCTCTAACTTACTATTGAATTGACCCGTTTTAACGCAGAAAGAATGGCCGTGATATATTTGCATACTAGATATGATTATCCGACCACCGGCAGGATTATTTTCTGAGT
>CAYSKA010000084.1:0-5913 GCA_964431505.1 uncultured Oscillospiraceae bacterium | reverse complement strand
ATCGCAACAGAGATAAATTTGAAAAACGTAAACAAGATGAGCATAAAATTTTTAATGGAGTGGTGTAAAGAATGTTGGGAAGCGTTTTAAGCTATGGACTTAACGGTATAAAGGGATATCCGGTGAATGTGGAGGTCAACTCAACGGATGGCATGCCGGCATATGAAACGGTAGGCCTTCCTGATATGGCTGTAAGGGAATCAAAGGAGCGGATACGCTCGGCAATAGCAAACTCCGGCTTTCCTCCTGTTACGGGGCGTATCACGGTTAATCTAGCTCCTGCAGACACAAAAAAGATCGGTTCGATATACGATCTGCCGATAGCACTCGGTATTTTGGCTGCACAGGGCCTAATAGACAATATGAAGCTTCAGGATCATATGGTTGCGGGAGAGCTGGCGCTTAGCGGAGAGGTTCGGGGAATATGTGGCGTTTTGCCCATGGTGATAGACGCATTTTCAAAAGGGATTAAAAATATGGTTCTTCCAAAGGCTAACGCAGCTGAGGCGTCATATATAGCCGGAACAAAAATAATAGCTGTCGATTCCCTGGACGATGCTGTAGGTTACCTGCGCGGCGATAAGCGCATAAATCCATACGTTCCCAAGGTTTGGAACGCGCAGATGTGCAAATACAACGTCGATTTTTCGGAGATCAAAGGGCAGCATGGCGCAAAACGGGCGGCGGAAATCGCGGCGGCCGGAGGCCATAACCTGCTGCTTATCGGCTCGCCTGGATCAGGTAAAACGATGATAGCAAAACGAATGCCCACAATACTTCCAAGCCTTACGTTTGAAGAGGCTTTGGAAATAACGAAGATTCACTCGGTGGTGGAATTGATCGACAATGAAAAGGGATTAACCATACAACGGCCATTCAGGTATCCGCATCATTCCGCGTCAACGGTCTCGCTTGTCGGCGGGGGACAAAATGCTATGCCTGGAGAAATTAGCCTTGCGCACAGGGGTGTTTTGTTTATGGACGAATTCCCAGAATTCCGAAAGGACGTTTTGGAGGCCCTGCGCCAGCCGCTTGAGGATGGAGAAATCAAAATTTCGCGCGCAGCGGCCAAATCCACCTATCCGGCTGACTTTATGCTGATTGCAGCTATGAATCCATGTCCTTGCGGGTATTACGGATCGAGGACAAAGAAATGCAGGTGTACGCCGTATCAAATACAGCGTTATCAGCAGCGCATAAGCGGCCCAATGCTTGACAGGATAGATATGCATGTCGAGATGTCCGATGTGGGATACAAGGAACTATCCTCCAGCGACATGGGCGAGACATCGGCTGAAATACAGCTGAGAGTTAACCGTGCCCGTGGGATTCAGCGCGAACGATACAGGGGTGATAGCATTATTTGCAATTCACAGCTAAACGATAGGAATCTTATAAAGTATTGCCGGCTCGACGTTTCATCGGCAAAAATTATTGAAGCAGCTATGAACAGGATGAACCTAACCGCGAGAGCTTACGGCCGTTTGCTGAAAGTGGCCAGAACCATTGCCGATCTGGCTGGCGCCGATGTTATAGGCGCCGATCATATCTCAGAAGCGGTTCAGTACAGGAGCATTGAAGGCAAGTACTGGCGTTAAGCCGCAATGCGGCCGCTACGTTAGAAGCTGAGCGGGAAAGACCATTGAATATCGGGTGTTAGTAACGCTCATCATACAGGCGAAAATGGACGCTGAAAAAAATGCTTAGCCACTTACACTGATACAAGGAGGTAAAACCGAATGAAGACATACAGCAAAGAGGAAAGATATTGGATATGGCTAAATAAGATGTTAGGTTCGGGATATGCCAGGTTTCATAACGTGGCACAGGAATACGGCGGGCCAGAGGGGGTGTTCAATGCTGCGAAATGCGGCAAGCTTGATATAAAATCCCCGCTGAACGAAGGGAATGTAAAATTTATGCAGAACAACGCATCGGAGGGCTTTATCGACGGCTATTTAGAAGACCTAAACAATGAAGCTATAGGAGTTACAACCCCTATAAGCGAAGATTACCCGTATTTGTTGTCCGAGATTTACGACCCTCCTACAGTATTGTTTTATAAGGGCACTATTAAGCGGGAATTGATGCTGTCTATAGCTGTAATCGGAGCGCGCAAATGCACCGATTATGGACGGCGCGTTGCGTTCACGCTTTCAAGGCAGCTGGCAGACCAGGGTGTATGCGTAGTATCTGGGCTGGCATATGGGATAGACGGCGAGGCGTCGAGAGGCGCGCTTGCCAGCGCAAAGAGCGATTATCCCACGATTGCAGTGCTTGGTACTGGCGTTGACGTTGTTTATCCAACTCAAAACAGGCTGATATACGATGCAGCAGCAGAGCGTGGGGCGGTGGTGTCCGAGTTTCCTCCTGGTACGCAGGCAATACCCGGAAATTTTCCAAGGAGAAACAGAGTAATAAGCGGATTGTCAAAGGGAATTGTGGTAGTGGAGGCAAGGGAGAAAAGCGGCACGCTCATAACCGTAAACCACGCGCTGGATCAGGGAAGGGATATTTTCAGCGTGCCTGGAAGGATAACGGATACATCGTGCAGGGGAACAAATAATCTGATCAGGCGCGCAATGGCTAAGCCTGTATTTGGAATAAACGACATACTCGAAGAATACGGTATCTCATTATCCGATAAGCCCGACGCAAGGCCAGCAAGGGATATCAGACAGACGCTTGACGGAGAGCGCGCTGTAATATATGATTTACTTAAAGATGGTGATAAAACCTTTGACGAGTTGTGTGAATCAATGTCAATAGAGGCGGGAGCGCTTAATACCATCTTGACAGAATTGGAATTTTCAAGAATAATAATTCAGACCCCAGGAAGGGTATTCAGCATTAGGTAGGCCGGCTTAACGGCCTAATCGCCGATTCGGAGGTAGTTTAATGTCAAAACTTGTTATTGTGGAATCGCCCACAAAGGCAAAGACCATAGGAAAATTTCTGGGCAATGGCTACAAGGTGATTGCCTCTAACGGACATGTACGCGACCTGCCCAAGAGCCAGCTCGGCGTGGATGTAGAACACGATTTTGCGCCCAAATACATAACCTTAAGAGGACGTGGCGACGTGCTTGACAAGATAAGAAAGGAAGCAAAATCAGCGGATAAAATATATCTTGCAACGGACCCTGATAGGGAGGGAGAGGCTATATCGTGGCACCTTGCCCATGTTTTGAAGCTGGACGAGGAGTCCGAGTGCAGAATCGTATTTAACGAAATAACCTCAAACGCAGTGAAGCGGTCGATAACTGCCCCGCGGCCAATAGATATAAACCTTGTGGACGCCCAGCAGGCCCGCAGGGTATTAGACAGGCTTGTAGGCTACAAGATAAGCCCGGTTCTATGGGCTAAGGTGCGGCGGGGTCTATCTGCTGGACGCGTGCAATCGGTTGCAACCAGAATCCTGTGTGAGCGGGAACAGGAAATATTGGACTTCGTACCCCAGGAGTATTGGACTATAACGGCCTTTCTTAAGGATCCAAAGCGCAAAAAGCTGATCGAAAGCAAGTTTTACGGCTACAATGGCAAGAAGACTGAGATAAAAAACCAAGAAGAAGCCATGAGGGTGGTCGGGCTTTCAAAGGGAAATGATTTCACTGTAAGTGACGTGAAAAAGGCGGAGAAGCTGCGCCACGCGCCCCCGCCCTTTACTACCAGCAGCATGCAGCAGGAAGCCTCAAGAAAGCTTGGGTTTACCACGCAGCACACAATGCTTGTAGCTCAGCAGCTTTACGAGGGCATCGACGTTCAGGGTCAGGGCGCCACAGGCCTTATAACCTATATTAGAACCGATTCTGTAAGGATATCGAAGGAAGCGCAGGAAGAGGCCCTAAAATATATAGCTTCTACATATGGAAATCCATATGTGCCGGCTACCCCAAATTTCTATAAGGGGAGATCCAGCGCACAGGACGCGCATGAGGCGATAAGACCCGCCAATTTGAAGCTTACTCCGCAGATGATAAAGGGGTCGCTTTCCGCTCCCCAATACAAACTCTATAAATTGATATTTGAGAGATTTGTAGCAAGCCAAATGTCAGAGCAGCGCGTAGAAAACTGCACCGTTACCTTTGATGTCAACGGATGCACCTATAAATCTAACGGAACTAAAGTCCTGTTCAATGGCTATACTGCTGTATATACCGAGGGAAAGGATGAAGTAGAGCAAAAGGAGATAGTGCTTCCCGAGTTAAGCGTGGGCGGTATGTTCACCCCAGACAGAATCGAGCCGGAACAGAAGTTTACTTCTCCGCCTCCGCGTTACACAGAGGCTTCATTGGTAAAGATGCTGGAGGAGAAGGGCATAGGAAGGCCAAGCACATTCTCGCCAACTATTTCGACAATCATTGCAAGGGGTTATGTGCGCCGTGAGAAGAAACAGCTGATCCCCACTGAACTTGGGTTTGTCGTAACTCAGCTTATGAAGGAGCACTTCGGAGACATTGTCGATATGCAGTTTACAGCCGATATGGAGGGAAAGCTGGATAAGGTCGAGGAGGGCGATCAGCAGTGGACGCAGATAGTAAAGGATTTTTATGATCCTTTCATACTCACGGTAGAACGCGCCTCTGAAACTATAGAAAAGGTTAAGATACCTGACGAGCCTTCGGACATACCCTGCGATAAGTGCGGAGCAATGATGGTGTATAAGATGGGAAGGTACGGCAGGTTCCTGGCTTGCCCCAACTATCCAGAGTGTAAGAATACAAAACCGATAATTGAAAGGATAGACGTGCCATGCCCTAAATGCGGGGCGTCGCTCATTAAGCGCAAATCCAAGCGCGGAAAGGTGTTTTATGGATGCGAGAAGTATCCCGAATGTGATTTTGTCGCATGGGATAAACCTGTAAATAAGAAGTGCACGAAATGCGGCTCTATAATGGTAACCCGTTTTGGTAAGAATTTTTGCTCAAACAAGGATTGCGAAAATTCGACTACGCGCAAGCATGCTGCAAAACAGGAGGAGCAAGCGCAAAAGGGTGACTCCAATGGATGATGTCGCAGTTGTAGGGGCCGGCCTTGCCGGCTGCGAGGCCGCCTATCAGCTTGCAGAGAGGGGCGTTGACGTAACTCTATACGATATGAAGCCTTCAAAGCTGCTTGCAGCATACGATTCGACGAATTTTGCCGAGCTTGTGTGCTCAAACTCATTGAGGTCCGACCGGCTGCAAAATGCGGCGGGGCTTCTGAAAGAGGAGCTTCGAAGGCTTGGGTCCATGGTTATACAGGCTGCGGATGAGAACCGTGTACCGGCGGGAGGCGCGCTGGCTGTTGACAGGGTGGGCTTTTCAAGGGATATTACAAAACGTGTACGCAGCCATCCCCTAATTACCGTGGTTGAGGAGGAGATAAGGGAAATTCCGGCGCGCGAGGCGATAATAGCAACTGGGCCGCTTACAGAAGGGGCGTTAATGGAAAGCATTGAGAGCCTTTTGGGTGAAAGTATGCATTTTTTTGACGCAGCCGCGCCGATTGTTACTTATGATTCCCTAAATATGGACAAGGTTTTTATCGCCTCAAGATATGGAAGAGGAAGCGATTACCTTAACTGTCCCATGAATAAAGAGGAGTATTTTAGCTTTGTAGAGGCGCTTAAGGCGGCGGATACGGCAATTTTAAGAGAGTTTGAGGATATGAAGGTATTTGAGGGCTGCATGCCTGTCGAGGTAATGGCCAAACGCGGCGACATGACGCTGGCATTTGGCCCGCTTAAACCGGTGGGTTTAATGGATGAACGCAAAGCGGAAAAACCGTTTGCTGTCGTTCAGCTGCGCAGGGACGATGTCGACGGGCGCTTGTACAATATTGTAGGATTTCAGACGAATTTAAAGTTTGGGGAGCAAAAAAGAGTCTTTTCAATGATACCCGGCCTAGAAAACGTAGAATTTGTGCGCTATGG
>CAYSKA010000083.1:0-6994 GCA_964431505.1 uncultured Oscillospiraceae bacterium | reverse complement strand
AATCCCATCATCAGTAGATGTTATATTGAATGTTCCATTATTTATAGTAATATCCTCCAGAAAACGACATGCCCGGCAAGCGCGCTGGGCATGATTGTTGTCTAATTAGAATGCTTGTGAATTTGACAGGAAGCGTATATAATCAAGTGGGAAAAGTATTGGAGGATAATATGCATTACGATACGGAACATTGCAAAGAGGTTTTACGGCTGCTTAGCGAGGCTCATCCAGACGCGGCGCCCGAGCTTAGGTTCAAAAACCCATTTGAATTGCTGATTGCCACGATTTTAAGCGCCCAGTGTACGGACAAGCAGGTCAACAGGTGTACCGAAACGCTGTTTAGGGACTATCCCGATGCAAAAAGCATGGCTGGGCTGCCGCCGGATGAATTGAGCAAATATATAAGGCCATGCGGATTTTTCAACACAAAGGGGAAGAATATACTTGCAACCTGCAATATGCTGATTTCAAGGTATGGCGGCGAGGTTCCCCAAACGATGGAAGAACTTGTGTCCCTCCCTGGAGTGGGCAGAAAGACGGCAAACGTTGTGCTGTCAAACGCCTTTAAAAAGCCGGCTATAGCTGTTGATACGCATGTGGCAAGGGTTAGCAACAGGCTGGGGCTTGCCGACTCAAACGATGTGCTCAAAATAGAGAAACAGCTTATGGAAAGCATATCCGAGGATAAGTGGTCGATAGCCCACCATTGGCTTATATTCCACGGAAGGCGCGTATGCTCGTCAAGAAATCCAAAATGCGGCGAATGCACGCTTAAAGGTGTTTGCAGGCACTATGCGGAAGGAACGGAGGTATGGGCGGAAACGGCCGGCGAGCCAAGCGCCCTGTAAAAATGCAGTTTGTAGATAAAGCCAAAATTATAATAAAGTCCGGCGACGGCGGGGACGGATGCGCCTCGTTCCACCGCGAAAAGTATGTGCAGCGCGGGGGACCCGACGGCGGCGACGGGGGCATCGGAGGAAGCGTAATATTTGAGGCCGACGAGGGTATGAATACCCTGCTCGATTTTAAATTTATGCGCCATTACCGCGCGCAAAGGGGGGAAAACGGCAGGTCCCAGCTTCAGCGCGGGAAAAACGGCGAGGATCTGATTATAAAGGTGCCTGTAGGCACGCTCGTGCGCGATGTGGATAGTGGGAAGATCGTCGCTGACATGAACAGGCCAAAAAGGAGACGCGAAGTACTTAAAGGGGGAAGGGGAGGCAAGGGCAACGCCAGGTTTGCAACGCCTACCAGGCAGGCCCCGAGGTTTGCGCAGCCAGGCATAAAAACGCTTGACAGGGAGGTTGAGCTTGAGCTTAAGACGATTGCCGACGTAGGTCTCATAGGTCTTCCAAACGTGGGGAAGTCAACCATATTATCGGTGCTTACAAGCGCAAAGCCTAAGATTGCAAACTATCAGTTTACAACTTTAACGCCAAACCTGGGCGTAGTTAAGCGCTACGACCGCACGTTTGTGCTTGCGGATATACCGGGACTTATTGAAGGCGCGGCGGAAGGCGCGGGATTGGGCCATGATTTTTTAAGGCATATAGAGAGGACCAGAATGCTGGTGCATGTTCTTGATATTTCCGGTTCTGAAGACAGGAACCCGATTGAGGACTATTACAGAATAAATGATGAGTTAAAGCGGTACAGCGAACGCCTGTATGAACTGCCGCAAACCGTGGCGGCAAATAAGATGGATATAACCGGAGCTGACGTTTACCTTGAGCTGCTTCGGGAGGAGCTAAAGGATAGGAATGTCAAGATTTTTCCCGTATCCGCCGCCACGGTGCAGGGATTTGAACCCTTATTGGATGAGATTGTAAAAACGCTTGACACGCTTCCAAAAACTTACGAGTTTGAAGAAGAGGAGATAACCGTTGCCGGCCGGTATGAAAAGGGCTTTGAAATCAGCAGAGACGGGGACGTCTATGTTGTAGAGGGCGGGACAGTAGAATATATACTCGACACCACAAATGCCGACGATGAGGAATCAATGAGGCGTTTTCAGCAATATCTCATACGCGAGGGTATAATTAACGCCCTTAGGGAAGCAGGCGCTAGTGAAAACAGCACTGTGCGAATGGGCGAATGGGAATTTGATTTTGTAGAATAGGGGTATGATAATATGAGTATCACAAGTAAGGAAAGAGCACGTCTCCGCGCTATGGCAAATGGGATGCAGCCCGTATTTCAAATAGGAAAGGGAGGGCTTACCCCTGTTATCACAGATGAATTGGACAACGTATTGTAAGCACGGGAGTTGATAAAGATATCCGTACTTGAAACCTGTTCTGAGGATGCTCGGGAGCTGTGCGAAATACTCTCAGATAGGCTGCGCGCTGAACCGGTGCAATGCATCGGACGCAAATTTGTAATTTACAGGCGGTCAAGGGAGGGAAAGCATATCGGGCTTGACTAAGCTCAAGCTAAAACAAGAAAAAGGGCCTGCGGATGCGTAGCTGCGCCGGCCCTTTTTAAATGTGGATTTAACCTGCGGGGGCGTTTTCATCGCCTTTTAAGGCCAGAGCATGGTCCGTCCACCATGACAGCCCAGCGAAGGTTATGCATATGCCGGCCATAAGCCTGTAGTACAGGGCAAAGCGGGTGGTAAAGGACAATGCTATAAGCCCTAGAGCTATCAAAAGGTAATTCCTCGCCCTTGCCGAGGTGAATACCACCATTTTTTTCCTTCGCCTGTTCCGCTTCTCTTCAATCATACCATCTATCAAAGCCGCCTCAAGCGTCTCCACGTCAACATACAGGCCAAGCTCATCAGCATACTCCAAAATGTCGTCCGGCCCGTGCAGGTTAACGTCAACATCGTTGAACCGTGCAGCCATCTTTACCGCACTATCGTTTGCGCTTGTAGCGGAGAAGACGTGTATAGCGTCAGCGTGCTTCTGCTTTGCCATTCTATACGCTCGAAGTACGTCGTCGGGATCAAGGGGGGCGGCTTTTTGCACGGCAAAGAGCAATCCTTCGCCTTGTGTCCGTTCAAAGCAGAACCTAGCTATGCGGGCGAATTCACCTCTATCCGATATGAGAAGCGTCTCAAGGGCGTGCTCGCGCTTAAGCCGGATGCGTTTCTTTTTTATAAATCTGTCAAGACGCATGCTCTTTATCAGCTCAATGGCTATAGAGCACATGAGAGTAGCGATAATTGACAGCGTTACGGCCAGACCGCTGGGCGTATTGTTCGATTTAAACCACAGGTATAAGGCTGTGAATATAATCAGCCTGAGTACTATAAAATCCAGAGCGCGTGCAAAAACCGTCCGGTTTTTATACAGCCTGTTCTTATAATATCGCTTTAGAAGAATACGGTCGTTCATATCATCACCCCATAGGATATAATTCCCATTTAAAGCGATGTTATTCACATGTTGATATACTGTCAACCGGACAGCCTGACATCAAACAATGAAGTCAACTGAAACGCTGCTTTGGCGCGCATCATGCATAAACGGTTTGACAGTGTTCTTGTGATAAGGATTTTCATGGTATGCTTCAAGGGCGTCAAGATCGTCTAAAACCACTTCCAGCACTAAATCATACGAGCGTTCAGAATGGATAAGGTCAACGCCAACGCTAATGCTTCGTATCACCGGAATCCTGCCCTCCATGGATAAAAGAACCTGCCGTGCCGTTTCAGCCGCTGATTTGCTGCTGTCCTTAAGCTTATAGCATACAATGTGCTTAATCATATTATCCTCCTGCGTTAATTCTAATTTATATAAAAAGCAAGAACAGCATAGCAGCATATGGGCCGGTTCGCAAGCGTTTACACAAATATCTCCAATATTTAAAATTAATGTTGACAATGATTAGGTCAGATATTATAATATGTTTCGCAGGCAAATTGATCTGCGGTCGTGGCGGAACAGGCAGACGCGTACGTTTGAGGGGCGTATGGGAGACCGTATGGGTTCAAGTCCCATCGACCGCACCAAAAAGGCATAGCTTCCCGACAAGGGGAAGCTATGCCTTTTTCTATGCAACGATATGTGGTATAATCTATAAAAATACGCATTAGGCGAATAAGGCGAACCAAAGGTTGTTTATATAGTTGGAGGATACAAATGAAATTTTACGTTGCTTCAAGTCTTGTAAATTATAAACAAGTGCGTGACCTTTCACGTCTACTAAAAAATGCCGGTTGGGAGCATACTTATGATTGGACATTACATTTCCCATTGAGGGGAGCAGACGTAGAAACACTAAAGTCTATTGGTGAAAAGGAATATGAAGGGATAAAGCAGTCCGATGTTGTAATAATATTGACTCCACAGGGCAGAGGGACTCATACGGAATTCGGTATAGCAATAGCACTAAACAAAAAAGTTTACTTATGTCACCATGATGATACCTACTTTAAATGCGATGATAATACATCAACATTTTATTGGCTCTCACAAGTAAATCAGCTTATTGGAAATACAGAAGATATTGCGAACGGGTTGCTAAAACTATAGTAAGATTATGAGCATTTTACATAGTTATCTTCTTGGTTCATCACGAACACTATAGAAAAACACTCCATCCGCAAAAAAACGGTTTTGCGTTGTGTCTACAGCGAAAAACCCTTGATTGTTCAAAGGTTTTTGTATTTTATTAAATCTATAAGACCCCACTTTTTACCGCACTTGGATACGCAAACATGGTAAAGCCGTTCGCGTGGATTATCCCACGCTTAGAAAAGCATGAAAGCGCGCAAACTAAAACTTTAAGAAACACGGTTACACACATAGAATGGCATGATAGGATTTTAACTTGATGACTAATTATATTGCATCTAACTATTTACACATATGTTGCATTGATGTATTATTTAGGCGTACTGTTTTAGTTCTGTTTTAGATGATTTTTTCTGTATAGTTGAAACGGGCTTCCATGTAATATATAATTGTTGTGTTATGGGAAAACATAATATTAAATATACTTACAACATTAAGGGTGCCGTTGCTCATTTCATACGCTATCGCACAAAGTAGAAATAAAGAAAAAAGGTTTAAATTGATTGTTATCTGTAACGCAATATTCTGGTTTATAATGCTTAATATACTTAGAGTATACATTCTAGGAACAGAAATTAATACAAATGCAGCGCCTGAAATTGAATAGGCCTTTGCTACATATCTAATAGTAAGAAGATGGGACCCTAACTACAAAAAAAGAGGTGGACAATAGCGGCGTTCCATTTGTCAGCGAATATGCTAACAGTAGGCAGAAACGGGAGACCGCGGTTGAAGAAGCGGAGAAAGTCGAAGAGAGCAAGGTAGAATAAAGGGGATTGCAGTTGAGGGTTGTTAGTCACCAACTGCAATTCTTTTGTCCTATTCGTACATGCCTATATATTCCTTTACTGCTTAGTGCGATCATTAGGGTCTTGCAAGTATAATAAATATTACATATAATAATTTTAAAGTGTGAAGCTTGATATTAATGGCTTACTAAACTTGAGTATTGCCAAAACTTATATATTTTATGGGAAAACCTTCTATGGGTGCGGGAGGGAAGGATTAATGGTTAGATACGGTAAAAAGGTCTATCTTGCTTATGGAAGCAATCTTAACTTAGATCAAATGGCCGTCCGTTGCCCCACAGCAAGAGTACTCGGCAGCGTAAAGCTTAGGGGATGGAAGCTTCTGTTTCGCGGAGACAATGGCGGCGCATATGCTACTATAGAGAAGGAAAAGGGGTGCAGCGTTCCCGCGCTGGCGTGGGAAATCGCACAGACAGACGAAGTTGCGCTTGACCGCTATGAGAGATGGCCAGAACTGTATCAAAAAGAACTGGTTAAAATCTATATGGATGGTAAATGGCTTATTGCAATGCTATATATAATGAACGAAGGACGCCCGATTGGGGCGCCAAACCGTTTTTATTATAACGCAATACGATCTGGCTATAATGCGGCTGGTTTTGATGTCACGGGGCTTAACAAGGCGTTGCGCCAATCCCTTATTGGAGATGCGCGGAACGATTGAAATTCAGCGGCAATAAAGCAGGGCTAGAGATATAAGCAGAAGATATGGCCGTGCGCCTTGGGCCTATTTACTCTACGGAGCGTTTATTGATTTGTATTTATTCTCTTGCTAGAATGATATAGGGAGGTGACAATGATGGATTATGCAAGGATCGGTGCGCTAATCCGGACCCTGAGACTTGAAAAGCATTTGACGCAGAAGCAGCTGGCCGGCCTTTTGGGCTTAAGCGATAAGACCGTATCAAAGTGGGAGCGCGGGCTGGGCCTTCCGGATGTTTCGCTGATTGCGGGGCTTTCAGATATCCTTGAGGTCAATATAAAGGATATGCTGAGTGGAGGTCTTGCTGAAAACACCTTTGAAGGAGGAAATATGAAGAAATCAAAGTTTTATGTCTGTCCCATATGCGCAAATGTAAGCATATGCTCAGGTAACGCTCAGATATCATGCTGCGGCAGGACGCTTGAGCCGCTTGAACCAAAAAAAGCGGCCCAGGATCAGATGCTAACTGTTGAGCCCGTGGAGGACGAATGGTATGTTACAAGCAGCCACCCAATGCGAAAGGACAACTATATATCGTTTTTGGCCCTTGTCACCAGCGACAGGATCCAGTTTGTAAAGCAGTATCCGGAATGGGATTTGCAGTGCCGCTTTCAAAAGCGCGGCCATGGCTCGTTAATTTGGTACAGCACAAATGCAGGGCTGTTTCATCAGCTCATATGAACACGATTCGTAATTCATAATCTTTAAAAGCCGCTTTCAAAGGGGCTTTTTCCGTACAATTATTTGACGTTAGCGTCAAAAGCCTTATCTGCCGCATTATATTAGACGCTTGGCACATCGTCTTGGATTGTCAGGACCATTAAGGACTCAAAAGCATGGTTGCATACATGACTAACTTATTTAGAAACGCTTTGGGATGGCATGCAAAGCATTCATTAAGGAAATTATAAAAATTTTTTTGCAATTAATAGAAATCATCAAAAATAAATAATGACAGTAAC
>CAYSKA010000082.1:0-6999 GCA_964431505.1 uncultured Oscillospiraceae bacterium | reverse complement strand
CAAAAAATATGTTATATTAATTTATCTAATAATGTTGGGGGAGTATTTAACATGAGAATCAGGGCGGACATAAAATGTGATGCCAAGATCGCTTTCAAGTCCAATTACTGGGCCAGTGTAGGCACACCTTTTCTGGTTGGAATTATTGTATCGGTAGCGGCCAGTGTAGCTGCCCTAATTGTGGGGGCATTGTTCGGCACAAACCTGATATATCTTGCCTATTACGGGGATGCGGAGCTGGCGGCCTCGTTTGGATCGTCGGCGTGGCTGACCTATTTATTGATAGCGGCTGTTCAATTTCCGTTCGCGGTAGGGCTGTCCGCGTTCTTTACCGCTAATTACAGGGGAGGCAAACCGTCGCTCGATATTGCCTTTGTACGCGCGTTCAGGGACTACGGAAGAAACTTCGGCGGCATGCTGTATATGTACGTGTTTTTGATATTGTGGGCTTTGATTCCAGCAGGGTGTGCAATGCTTATAGCGATCCCCGCGATAGCCCGGCTCGAAACGTTAGCTATATTAGGCATATTGGGCTTTTTGGGTTTCATTGTATCAATAGTGAACCTAATAATAAAAAGCTATGCCTATAGCATGACGCCATATATATTGGCAGACCTTCAGCTGATCAGGGCAAAGGAGGCCGTTAGCATATCCAAAACGATCACAAGGGGCCACTGTGGGCAGCTGTTTTTGCTTGACTTGAGCTTTATTGGCTGGTGGCTGCTTTCGTCTATAACGTTTGGCATCCTTTGGATATTCTATGTAGCCCCTTATTATGAGACGGTAAAGGCCGGCTTTTACAATGAGATCAAGGAAGAGGCCAAATTGAAAGGGCTGCTGTAATACGTAAAGCAGGAAGCTATGAGCGGATATGCGGTTAAGGACGGCAGGAGGACGATTATCGCCTTTGCCGTCCTATATATATGCGTTTATGCACTTCAAAACGCAAATGCGCTGTGCTATAATGCGGATATAACAAATATTTTGGAGGCTGATGTTAAATATGGATAATGTAAAGGTAGCGATCTGGGGATTTGGCGCTATGGGTTCAGGCATAGCGAAAGTGCTGCTCAACAAGCGCGGCGTAGATATTACAGGGGTGTGCGATATTCATCCGGAACGTGTTGGTAAGAGCATATTTAACGTTCTCGGGATGGAGCAGGGCGAAAAAAAGGATGTAGTGATCATACCCAACATAGAGGACGTGGTAAATGGAAAGAATTGCGATATATGCGTCATCGCTACCGATTCTTTTACTAAAAAGGCATTTTCAAAGATCAAATATATTGTACAGCAGGGTGTAAATGTAGTTTCAACGGCCGAGGAAATGAGCTATCCAAAGGCTCAGGAGCCGGAGCTTGCCAGCGAGATGGATGAACTGGCTAAAAAATATGGCGTATCCATACTTGGCACAGGGATCAATCCGGGGCTTATGATGGATCTGCTGGCTATATGCCTTTCGGGCTGTATGACAAATGTAGAATCCGTAACCTGCAAGAGGGTTAACAGCCTTTCGCCGTTTGGCCCTGCTGTAATGGAGGAACAGGGCGTTGGACTTTCGGTGGACAGCTTTATGAAAGGCGTTGGCGACGGCTCGCTTGCAGGGCACGTAGGCTTTGCCGAGTCGATTGGCATGATAGCGGAGGCGCTTGGATGGAACGTTGAAAAATTTGAGCAGCAGATGAAGCCTATAGTTACTAGCGTTGACCGTAAATCGCCCTATGGCTTTGCGTCGGCGGGCGATGTAGCGGGGGTTAATATGACTGGCCAGGGCTATGTGGACGGCGAAGTACGGATAGATATGTACCATCCGCAGCAGATCGAACCCGAGATGGAGGGCACCCATACCGGCGATTATATAACCCTAAAAGGCACGCCGGAGGTAAATATGGCCATTAAGCCGGAGGTTGACGGGGGGATAGGGACAATAGCGATGTGCGTAAATATGATCCCCCATGTTATCAACGCCAGACCAGGATTAAAGACCATGCTCGACCTTCCCGTACCAAGGGCGATAATGGGCGATTTCAGGGATTATATAGAAAACAATTAAAATATATACGGCGGTCACAAGCATCCGATGAGGCGCAGACGGTTTGTTTACCCGGCTATTTAGATGCCGTGGCCGATCAGGAGGCAATTATGGCGAAAAAAGGCGATTGGGTGCAGATCCATTCAATAGTGCTGCAGCCGGGCGAGCGCGCTGCGGGCGTGCCCGAGGATACTGCTAAGGCGCCGCTTGAAATGTGGGTGAAAGGATACCTTGTTTCCGATGCGTCCATTGGGGATACAGCAGAGGTTATTACCACAACGGGCAGGCGGTCGAGCGGCGTGCTGGTGGACGAAGCCCCATATTTTGATCATGGCTTTGGCGTTTTGATTCCCGAAATACTGAGGATAGGGGAAATGGTGCGTGAAATAACCTTCGGAGGCGGCTGCGATGAATAAGGATAATAGTTACGGCGCAGTGATGGCGCGAAAAAATGAAATAATGCGCTCGGCTGTCGGGATGGACTATTCAAAGTTTGAGAGCGGTTCCATCGCGTTCGATTACGAAGGAATGATGGCGGCTACGGGTTATACGCTTGACGAGATAATACGTATACAGCACATGTTCTCCGTAGGTAACACCCCTTTGATAGAGCTTAAAAACCTGACCGCGCTCGCGAGAAAGCTTGCGCCCAGGGGCAAGGGCGCGCGGATATTTATAAAGGACGAGGCGTGCAACCCATCCGGAAGCTTCAAGGCCCGCCGCTCGGCAACCAGCGTATATCAGGCTAAAAAACAGGGTTATAAGGGCGTAATAGCCGCAACCAGCGGAAACTACGGGGCGGCCGTGGCCTCTCACGCGGCTATGGCCGGGCTAAAATGTATTGTTGTGCAGGAATGCTACGATTCGCATGGCATAGGCCAGCCCGAAATTATCGAAAAGGCGCGCAAGTGCGAGGCGCTTGGCGCTGAAGTTATACAGCTGACCGTTGGGCCGGAGCTGTTCTATATGTTCCTGATCCTGCTTGAGGAAACGGGATATTTTAACGCATCGCTGTATACCCCGTTTGGAATAACAGGCATAGAGACGCTTGGCTATGAGATTGCCAGCCAGTTCAGGGAACGCATAGGAAGGGATCCGGACGCCGTTGTGTGCACTAACGCCGGCGGAGGCAACCTTACCGGTACGGCAAGGGGCTTAAGCAAGGCCGGCTGTGGGGCAAGGATCATAGGCGCAAGCGTGAATCTTAAAGGGCTTCATATGGCGTCGGATGAACAGTTTAATAAAAAGTCGTTCACCACCGGCCATACGGGGTTTGGCATACCATTTGCAACCAATCCCGACAGGTCGGACGTCCCAAGAAGCGCTGGCAGGCCGCTGAGGTACATGGACCGGTATGTAACGGTTACGCAGGGCAACGTATTTTATATTACCGAAGCGCTTGCGTCGCTGGAAGGCCTGGAAAAGGGGCCGGCGGGCAATACCGCGCTGGCGGCGGCGTTTAGGATAGCACAGGACATGGATGAGGACCAGTGCATCGTCGTACAGGAAACCGAATATACAGGAGCGGGCAAACACATCAATCCGCAGCTTTCGTTTGCAAGGAATAACGGCATAGAAGTACGCTTTGGAAACCCGCGGGAGGAGGTTCCTGGAAGGAACATAATCCTTCCGGAGCACCCAGGCCTGATAGACGTAGTGGATGTGGACCTTGACCATATGCGCGGATCGCTTATACGCAACGCGGTAAACGCTAACGGCGGAAAATATAATGACAATGATATAGGTTACCTGGCCGAGGAAACGGGGACCGACAGGCCCTACGTACTGGCCGCAATAGAAAACTTAGGGAGATAGAGGAGGCGCTATGAAGAGGAACGACGATTTTGAAAAACGGCGGGAGCACCTTGCAGGCCTCAGCGACAGGGAGCTTGAGGATAGGTTCTGGGAGCTTGCAAACAGGCTGGTCGACCCACTGCTAAAGATGGGCTACGAGTATACCTCGCCTTCAGTTGAACGCTCGGTGTTGTTAAGAATGGGCTTTTCATCCATAGAGGCCAAAGCCATAGTGGATGGCTGCGTGGAGAGGAACCTCATTGAGCATGGGGCGGGTAATGTTATTTACCGGCTTGCAAAATCAAAGGGAATTGGCATAAGGGATGCAGGGCTTGCCCTGTTATGTGGAAAACTATGGGATGATGCCGAAGCGCTATTTAAGGAGGTAAACGGCATATGAGCGAATACACACTTGACCCTGGCAAGCCCATAGACGTTGAGGAAGTTCTCCGCGGCCTTGAAAGCTACAGGCCGCGCAGGCGGGGCTGGACATGGCGTAAGCCAGTGAAAGGCCTGAAGATGGGGCCATTCGAATATCACGATTGTACGGATTCGCTTAAAGACGGCGTTCCGCTTCCGCCGGCGCATTACTTTTCAGATATCGACCCTCAGCCCGCACCGGTTATAACCACGGAAATAGCGTCGGGCCGGTTCGAGGACGATATAAGGCGCATGAGGATGGCCGCCCACCATGGCGCAGATCATATAATGGTTATAAGAACGGCGGGCCAATCGCACTTTGACGGGCTGATAGAGGGCACGCCTCAGGGAATGGGCGGGGTGCCAATCACCAGAAAGCAGGTAAGGGCGCAGAGAAAGGCCCTTGACATGATTGAGGATGAGGTAGGCAGGCCTATCAACTACCATTCGTATGTATCGGGCGTAGCCGGACCGGATATAGCCGTGATGTTTGCTGAGGAGGGCGTAAACGGCGTACACCAGGACCCGCAGTACAACATAATTTACAGGAACATAAACATGGCGCGCTCCTTCGTCGACGCCTGTGAATCCAAAAAGCTTATTGCATGGGCAGGCATGGCGCAGATAGACGGCGCGCATAATGCTAACGCCACGGCGCGTGAGGCGTGGAAGGTGATGCCGGAGCTTATGGTCCAGCACGCCATCAACGCTATTTTCTCGGCCAGGGTGGGCATTCCCAAGGAGAACATCTGCCTTTCGACAGTCCCCCCCACGGCCACGCCCGCGCCATGCGTATACATGGATCTCCCCTATGCTGTCGCGCTTAGGGATCTGTTTCATGAGTACCGCATGAGGGCCCAGATGAACACAAAATATATCGAGGCCAGCACGCGCGAAGCAACCGTTACGCATGTGCTCAACATGGTGATATCCAAGCTGACAAGCGCTGACATACAGTCTACTATTACGCCGGACGAGGGCCGAAACGTACCGTGGCATATATATAATATTGAGGCGTGCGACACGGCGAAGCAAACGCTTGTAGGGCTTGACGGACTCATGGAGATGGTAGAGCTTAAGGACAGCGGGTATCTTCGCGAAAAGGCCAGGGAGCTCAAGGAGCGCGCGGTGCTGTTTATGGAGGAGATGCTGGAGCTTGGCGGCTATTTTGCGGCCGTTGAGGAGGGCTTCTTCGTTGACTCGGGTATATATCCCGAGAGAAACGGCGACGGCATAGTAAGAAACCTGTCCGGAGGCATAGGCGCGGGAACGATATTCAAGCGCAGCAAGGATTATATGGCCCCTGTAACCGCCCATTACGGATACAACAACGTTGAGCAGTATGGCAAGGAATTCGCCGATAATCCGTCCGCGCTGATAGGCGGATGCACGCTTGAACGCCCTGAAAAGATCGTCTATATTGACGAGCTGGACGAAGAGGACAATGTAATCAGGCGTATGGCCGACGTGGAGGAATTCAAGCCTGGCAGCGGCAAACTCCGTCCTGAGATGGAATGGCTTGCCGACGGCACGGTCATGCTAACGATGTTTTTCCCTGCGGAGAAGCGCATAGCAGAGGCAGCGGCGCTGGAGGTTGCGCGCCGGATGAACCTGGTTGAATGCGAGGTAATAAACCGCGAGGTAATGCATAGGGCCGAGGGTACGAGAATCGAGGTTAAGGGCAAGGTTCCGTTTGCCATTGACGTTGATAAGCTCGTTATACCAAAGGAGCCGGAAATCCTAAGCGACGATGAAATAAGGGAATCCATATCAAATAGGCCTATGCGCATAGTCTGCGGCACGGTAGGGGAGGATGAGCATTCCGTAGGGCTCCGTGAGATAATTGATATAAAGCATGGCGGCATTGAGAAATATGGAATCAGCGTTACCTATCTTGGCACGTCCGTGCCGCCTGAAAAGCTGGTAAACGCTGCGATAGAGCTTGATGCGGACGCTATACTTGCCTCTACAATAATCAGTCATGATGATATTCACTATAAGAATATACAGCGAATCGACCGCATTGCTAAGGAGATGGGAGTGCGCGGTAAGCTCATCTTCGTTGCAGGCGGCACCCAGGTAAGTCCGGAGCAGGCGCGCTACTATGGAGCGGACGAGGGGTTTGGCCGCGGCACAAAGGGTGTTCATGTCGCCACATTCCTTGTTAAAAAGCGGGCCGGGATGCTTAAAGACAAGGAATAAAACAGACTGGCCGCTATAGCAAATTAATGGGCGCTAAGCCATAAGGCACGTGCTTGGCCCTGCGCCCATGTCACTTTTATAGATTGATGGAAATACTGAAATGAAGATAGACATACTTGTTGCTGAGATAGGCTCTACCACGACGCTTGTCAATGCGTTTTCCGGAATCGGCTCGGACAATCCGAAATTCATGGGCCAGGGCCAGTCCCCCACATCCGTGCTCGACGGGGATGTCAGGATTGGTTTAAGCGGCGCTGTAGACGACCTTTGCCGGGGATTTGGCGAGGATGTGGATTATGTTCAGATGCTTGCGACATCAAGCGCGGCTGGAGGCCTGCGCATGTGCGTGCATGGACTGGTGTACGATATGACGGTTCGTGCCGCGGAGGCTGCGGCGTTAGGAGCGGGGGCCATTGTGCGCATGGCAACGGCCGGCAGGCTTAGCGATTATGACATTGAAGAGCTTAAGCTTATCCGTCCAAACCTGATACTCCTTGCCGGCGGCACGGACTATGGAGAGCGCGAAACGGCTGTTTACAATGCCAGAAGGC
>CAYSKA010000081.1:0-7009 GCA_964431505.1 uncultured Oscillospiraceae bacterium | reverse complement strand
CTGCGGCGTGGCTGACAGGATGGGTACTATTGAAAAAGGGAAGGACGCCGACATTGTAATATACGATGGAAGCCCCCTGGAAATCTTTTCAAGAGCAGTTTATACTCTTATTAACGGTCAGGTAGTATACAAAAGCAATGCTTGATCATCTAAAGTAAAATATATTTTGTTTTTTAGTTGACCATGACGTAACGTCATGGTCTATGCTTTATATGAACGGAGGCGATTAAATGAAATACAATATAGGGGAACTGGCCGAGCTGGCCGGCGTGTCGGTCAGGACCCTGCGCCACTATGAGCAAATAGACCTTTTAACCCCCCAAAGAGGGAAAAACGGGTATAGGGTATATGGGCCATCAGAGGTTGAAAAGCTGCAGCATATATTGTTTTACCGCCGGCTTGGCCTGGGTTTGGAGAAAATAAGGCGCGCTATCACCGACCCTGGCTTTGATCCGGTTTCCGTGCTGAACAGCCATTTGGTTGAATTGAACCGCCAGCGCATGGAACTGGACGCGCTCATCGCCAACGTACAAAAATCGATTATGGAAGGGCAGGGTGAGTATATTATGAGTGATGATGAAAGGTTCGAGGGGCTCAAGAGGAAAATTGTGGAGGAGAACGAGCGTCAATACGGCGCCGAGGTTCGCGCCCAATACGGCGATGATGTAATGAACCTGGTAAACCAAAAAATCGGTCAGATCTCCAAATCCCAGTATGAAGAGGTAAAGCGCCTTGAGCAGGATGTGCTGGACGCGCTTTTCGCAGCCATGAAATCCGGCGATGCGCGGTCCGAGCCGGCAAAGGAACTGGTTCGAATTCACAGAGACTGGTTAAGATGCTACTGGCCCGTATATACGGCTGATATGCATGTAGCGTTATCAGAGAGCTATGTGGCTGACAAGAGATTTTCGGATTATTACTCAAAAGTAGGCGAAGGAGCGGCCGGATTTCTCAGGGATGCTATAGTTAATTTTAGCGGTAAGCTGGAGTAAGACGCACATGTGATATAACCAGGCCGGCAATACCGCGGGCCTGGTTATATATAATAGAAGATATTCGTAAAGATTGGAGCCATTGCCTCAAGCAGATATATACGGTTTTTCATCGAGATTAATAATGCCTGATCGCCCCCTTGACTGCCATGGTATAATTACGTATATTGGCAATGGAGGTTTACATGCTGGAAATACTTCTAACACTTCTTATTGTAGCTTTTGATCAGTTATCTAAAGCTGCCGCTGCCCATTGGCTGCCCATGCTTGAGAATTCCTCGCTCCCAATAATTGAAGGCATTTTCCACTTTACCTATGTTGAAAACCGCGGCGCAGCTTTTGGCATATTTCAAGACGCCAGATGGGTGTTTATAATCATTACAGTTCTTGCCTGCGTCGGTATAATACTTCTACTGGTTTCCTCCCATAAAAAAAAGGCCTACCCAATGCCCATGCTTCTAAGGATTGCATTGGTATTCATACTCGCTGGGGCAATAGGCAATTTTATTGACAGAGTGTTCCTTGGATATGTTCGTGATATGCTTGACTTTGCCCTCATCAGATTTGCCGTGTTCAATGTAGCGGACAGCACGATATGCGTAGGCGCCGTTCTTGCAGTAATATCCCTGTTTATTACTAAGGCGGGACGAAGCTATCTTGACCATATGGACAGCAAACTGTTTAAGGGCAAGGGTGACAAGCCAAGGGCTTGTGCGCCAGTATCAGAACCGGACAACGCAAATAATTCGGACTCTGGCTCCCCCGACGGCGATGGACAATCCTGAGCGGACGGAGTATATGGAACCTGTAGAGGTGTTTGCCGATATTTCGGGCGAACGCCTGGATATGTTTCTATCACGTGTAACCGGCGAAACAAGATCTATTATGAAAAAGCGGCTGGACGCAGGAGATGTGCTGCTAAATTCACAGCCCGCTAAAGCCAACTCAAGGCTTAGGGTAGGCGATCGCATTGAACTGTTTATTCAGCCCCCTCGCGCGACGGAGCTTTGTCCTGAAAACATACCGCTTGATATCGTTTATGAGGATTCGGATATAGCGGTGATAGATAAACCAAAGGGTATGGTAGTTCATCCGGCTCCGGGCAATCCCTGCGGAACCCTTGTAAACGCTATAATGTTTCATATCAAGGATCTTTCGGGCATTGGCGGCGAGCTGCGCCCGGGGATTGTGCACCGCATTGACAAAATGACCTCCGGCCTGATAGTAATAGCTAAAAATGATTTTTCTCATAATGCCCTTTCAAAGCAGATTAAGGAGCACACTGCAAAGCGAACATACATAGCAATAGTGGAGGGTAATTTAAAGGAAGATAAAGGTGTCGTAAACGCCCCGATAGGCAGACACCATACCAACAGAAAAAAAATGGCCGTGGTTAGCGGCGGCAGGGAGGCGGTAACCCATTGGTGGGTACTGAGGCGCTTTGGGGATTTTACGCTCATTCAGGTGCAGCTAGAAACAGGGCGAACACATCAAATAAGAGTGCATATGTCATATATTAAGCATCCCGTTGCCGGCGATATAGTATATGGTCCTGAAAGGCCCAAGCTAGGACTCGACGGTCAGGCCCTCCATGCAGTGGAGCTTGAGTTGATCCATCCAAGGACGTATGAAACAATGAAATTCTTTTCTCCCATACCCAAACATTTTTTATCAGCCCTTGCCAAAATAGGGTGCTGCGACTTTAAATGGTCAGGGAATTGAGCTGAGGTTTTTAGTATTATGGGCTTGTCAACCCGTTCCATATATTGTATTATAATTATATAGTTTTATACCATATGCGTCCGCATATGGAATTTTGTGCAAATGGATGGTGTTATATGGAAAAAAATAAAACTACGGTATACTTGGGCGGTACAGAGTTTAAGCTCAAGATATCGGAAAGCGAAGAATATATTCAAGGGCTTGCGGCGTATGTAAACGCTCAGATCGCCAACGTGCAGAATCAATTTCCAGGATTGGGCGAAAACCGGGGGCTTTTGCTGTCCATGCTTAACATGGCCGATGAATACTTCCGGCTTAAGGAAAAGTATGATGCGCTTGATACCCGTATTTCAGCGCTTAGGGACATGCCCAGGTCCAGCGTGCCTATAACGATGTCGCCGTCAAAGAGGCCGTTTGAAAATAAAGCGTCCGTCCCTGTAGGCGCAGACTCATAAGCAATATTGAATTAGCTGAGCAGTCCGAAAACGCATTTTTCTAGCGTTTTCGGACTGTTGCTGTTCTCTTTCGGCATTACCTCTTCCTATATTAGCGTCCTACTGTAAAATTAGCAGTAATTTAGTTAAAGTTGCAAATCGAAGTAGATCTATAATTAAGCTGAAATCTTATCACTTATAAGGACTTGCAATCCTAAACCGGCTTCGTTTCACATATGCTCTACGGGGTGATGTTTGTGAATGCTCTGTGGGGCGGCATGCTTGTAATTGGCATTTTGGTTGGTATATTGACAGGCCGCGGTGACGCGCTGCTTGACGCGATGATTGCGGGAGCGGCGGACGCCGTTACCCTTGCTATTTCCCTTGGCGGCGCTTATATGTTCTTTATGGGTATCATGGGAGTAGCAAAGGAATGCGGCCTTATAGATTCGCTAGCCAAACTAGTGCGTCCGCTTATGAGACGTCTGTTTCCAAATGCGGGAACAGCGGTAGCGCCTATTACGCTTAACCTGGCCGCAAATTTCTTTGGTCTTGGAAACGCGGCAACCCCATTTGGGCTTGAGGCTATGAGGGAGCTTCAAAAGTCCAACAAAGAACCTGCCCGCGCAACTGACAACATGTGTATGTTTATAGCGATTAACGCCTCTGCGGTAGAGCTTCTCCCCACATCCGTACTCGCGCTAAGGGCCGCTGCCGGATCTGCAGACGCCTATTCGGTGATTTGGCCCACTTTCGCATCCTCAATCGTAGGATTCGTGGCCGCGGTCCTTCTGTGTCTCGCGTTTAGGAGGAGGAGATCACGCAGGTGAGCGCACTGTTTTTACCTATATGCATAATGCTGCTTATAATGTGGTCCTTTCGCAAGCGGTGCAACGTTTACGAGGCGTTTGTCGCAGGGGCTAAGGACGCCCTCCCAACCCTCGTCCAGATACTGCCGTACATGGCGGCTATGCTGATAGCCATAAGCGTTTTTCGCGCATCCGGCGCCATGGACCTGTTAATGGGCCTGCTATCCCCCGCCTTTGAAGCAGTCGGCATGCCCGCGGAGCTTGTACCCCTTGTCACGCTTCGCCCGTTCTCTGGAAGCGCAGCGCTGGCCCTGCTTCAGGACGTGTTTACAAATCATGGGGTGGACACCTTTATCGGACTTTCAGCTTCCGTGCTCGTGGGCTCAACCGAAACGATCTTCTATACTGTAGCGTTGTATTTTGGTTCGGTTAAAGTGTTAAGGCCCCGTTACAGCGTTGCCGTCGCCCTTATAAGCGGCGTTGCGGGCATCGCTGCCGCTATGATGCTTGCCTACTGGCTTTGGGGATAGCCGCCTGCTTAACAAGATGCATTCGCCCGCCAGCCAATCTGAAAACAACAGCTGGGGCATGCCTAAATTTATATACGCATCGTATATAACTGATTTCGTCTCGTCTGCATAAACGCCTCTGCCCGCATACCTTGTGATTGCTTTATACGCTTTGATACCGTACTTCAGAGTTTTTCTATAATCTTGCTGTACACTGCATATTTCAGCCGCTCTTTTGTATAACCTCGACGTTAAAAGGTTATTGTCACCATGAATGTTTTTCTCAATCGACAGGGCTAAACGGCAATAGCAGGGCGACTTTTCGTATACCCCATTTATATAGTGCATATCCGACATGCGCTCATATATATCCGCCATCTCGTCTGATTCAGGGCCACACTTTCTCCTGCATTTTGAAACGGACCATTCGAAATATTCAATAGCCTTTTCTTGATTTCCCATGCATCCGAATGTGAAACCAATTTTGCCATACATCGAAACCTTGAAGCTGTAATCCTGTTTAAATGGTTTTTTTCTTGTTTTCATCGATCTCATATAGTATTTTAAGGCATTTTCGTGCTCACCCTTTTCCCGATACAGCTCAGCAATATTGTAGTATGTTGATGCGGTAAAGTCATACTCCTTAAAAAGCATTTTTTGACTGATATTGAGCGACTTATTATAATATTCAAGCGCAGATTCATAATCCTTCAATGCGCTATACATCAGGCCCATATTATTATACCCAACCGAAACTGAATAACCCTTTGCGCTAAACATCCTCAGGTGTATCTCAAGCCCCTTTCTGCTATACTCCAAGGCCCTCTCATATTCTCCCTTTCCAAAATATGCGCAACATAAAAGATAGTAAGTTGAGTTCATCCCAAGGCTGTATTCATCATATAGCTGAAGGCCTATCCCCAGGGCTCCATTCAGAACATGCACAGCCTTGGTTAAGTCATTCTTATTTATATATTTTACTGAAGCCCTTAGGTGATCCTCGTGCATCTTTATTAGGGTATGACCCTTCCATGTAAGAGCAAAAAATAACCTTTTAAAACCATCTTTGTATAACATTATACACTCCTATATTTACGTACATGAATCATTCTGCGGGCTACAAGTTCGCTATTCCTGTATTTCAGCTTTATTTTCAATATTGGCGGTTTCCAGCCAGCTGTTGAACGATTCCAGCGGCATGCCCAATGCAGCGTAAGCCTCTCTTATGGAATTCCTCGTCTTTATATTAAAAGGATGATCGCTGACAAAGCATTTTGAACCGATGCCATAGGACCTCAATCCATACTTGACCGCTATTTCATGTTCGCCTTTGGCAATATAAAAAGAGCATAAACTCAAGAAGACCTTGGCCATATCCAAACCCTTATCATCACCTGTTTCAACGCATAACGCTATAGCTTTCTCATAGTATTCGAGCGCGGTTTCAAGCTTTCCGTCGGCCTGATAGACCATACCCATATTGTTAAGAAACCTCGATTTATATTGCAATCCATCATGGACCTCTTCAAGTATATCAAGCGCCTTTTTTATATTCTCAAAGGCCAAATCGCTTCTTTGTATATCCAAATATGTAATCCCTACATTATTATAATATACCGCTAATATCGTCTTGTTAAAGTTATCGGATTCTCGTGCATACTTCAGCGCCATTTTGAAGAATGTTAATGCCTGGTTATAATCCTCCATGTCCCTAATGATAAGCCCGATATAATTATAGCTGCCACAGGTATTCATATGCTTGTTTCCATATAGCCTTTTTCTAAGCCTTGCTTGCTTATTGAAATACCTAATCGCGTTTTTATAATCCAGTATACTCCAATATGCATTGCCTATCCCGTGGTAAACGTCCTCCAGTTTCTTATTTTTGCGGCCAAGGCATTTCCTTGTTATACGCAATCCGATTTCATAAATCGTAACGGCGTCGTTAAATCTGTGATCCAAACTGTATATATTGCCCATCCAAGTATATATATCTACCAGTTTTTCTTTGGTTGTAATCAGCTTACCTTTATTCCTTATTGGGAGTTCGTCGACGCAGTAGCCTATTGCTATTCTATAGCATTCAATAGACCTGTCATAATCCTTCAGGCAATTATACAGCTGCGCAAGATAACAATATAGCTGCATATTATTATATGATGAAGCATCCCCCAGCTTAAGTAAAGCTCTTATGCTCTGGATTGAGCTTTCATAATCGTCAATATAATAATATATGTCCGCCATATAGTTCATAACGTCCCACTTTTTGATTTCTCCGCTTTCAAGGCAATCCTTGCACAGGGAAAGCGCGCAATCATAGAACTGTTTCGCCCTATCGGGATCGTCGCGTTTTTCATAGATAAACGCTATATCCATGTTTTTTTCTATTTCTTCTATTTTGCAATTACCTTTTACTAAACTGCAGATTTCAATGGATATATCGCTGCACCGCAGAAACCCCTCAAGATCGCCCGCCTGCATGTACACGTACCCTTTATATTTATACAAATAAGCTATCAGCTCGGTTCTTCTTCCATACTTCT
>CAYSKA010000080.1:0-7045 GCA_964431505.1 uncultured Oscillospiraceae bacterium | reverse complement strand
ATTGATGTATTGCTCGGAAACACGAGTTCAAGCAGAATAAAAAAATTAAGGCCAATGTTAAATGCTGTAAATGGGTACGAGTCTTCTATGAAGGCTCTTTCGGACGAACAGCTCAGAGCAAAAACAACCGAGTTTAAAGAGCGGCTTATAAAGGGCGACACCCTGGACTCCCTGTTGCCGGAGGCTTATGCGGCCGTAAGGGAGGCCGCCGTCAGAACGATAGGGCAGCGGCATTACGATGTTCAGATTCTTGGAGGAATTGTCCTGCATCAGGGGCGCATAGCTGAGATGAAGACAGGAGAAGGGAAAACGCTCGTAGCGACCTTGCCGTCGTATTTAAACGCGCTTGAGGGAAAGGGCGTTCATATTGTAACGGTGAACGACTATCTGGCAAAGCGCGACGCACAATGGATGGGCAAGATACACCGCTTTCTTGGCCTTTCCGTAGGCTGTATTACTACTGATCTTGAACCGTCCGAGCGCAAGGACATATATGCGTGCGATATCGTATATGGAACGAATAATGAATTTGGTTTCGACTACCTGCGCGATAATATGGTGGTTTACCGTGAGAGCATGGTTCAGCGCGAGCTCAATTATGCTATAGTTGACGAGGTTGACTCGATTTTGATCGACGAGGCGAGAACTCCGCTTATAATTTCCGGTCACGGCGAGGAGTCTACGGATATGTACGTCAAGGTCGACCGCTTTGTCAGCAAGCTGGAGCGCGGGGCCAACATAGAGAAGCTTACCCGATCTGAAATACTCCTTGAAGGCGCCGAGCAGAAGGAGAGCGGCGACTATATGGTGGATATAAAGGCCAGAACGGCCGCGCTTACCCGGCAAGGCATGGATAAGGCCGAGCAATACTTCGGTCTGGACAACATAGCTGACCCTGACAATTCCGAGCTTAACCACCATATCATGCAGGCCCTTAAGGCGCACGCGCTGTTCAGCCGCGATAAGGATTACGTCGTTCAGGAAGGCCAGGTAATCATTGTCGACGAGTTCACGGGCCGGCTTATGATCGGAAGAAGGTACTCAGACGGACTTCACCAGGCGCTCGAGGCCAAAGAGGGAGTAAAGGTTGAGCGGGAGAATAAAACGCTTGCCACCATAACGTTCCAGAACTATTTCCGCATGTATAAAAAGCTGTCCGGCATGACGGGTACAGCAAAGACCGAAGAGGCCGAGTTTCAGGGGATTTACGACCTGGACGTAGTTGAGATACCAACCAACCGCCCGCTTATAAGAAACGACATGAACGATGTTATCTACAGCACCCAGAAGGGAAAATTCAAAGCTGTTGTGGATTCCATTGAAAAGGTGCATAAAACCGGGCAGCCTGTCCTTGTCGGCACAATATCGGTAGAAAAGAGCGAGATGCTCAGCGAATTGCTTAAACGGCGCGGTATCGACCACGAGGTGCTAAACGCAAAGCATCATAAGCGTGAGGCGGAGATTGTGGCGCAGGCCGGCAAGTTTGGCAAGGTAACGATTGCAACCAACATGGCGGGACGTGGAACCGATATACTGCTGGGAGGCAATCCCGAGTTTTTAGTTAAGCAGGAACTTACGCGGCAGGGAATGGACGAGTTCATGATTGATGAGGCGAACAGCCATTCGGATACTTCCGATCAGGCGATCATTGCGGCGCGTGAAGCCTATAATGAGCTGTACAAAAAGTATAAAAAACAGACCGACGACGAGCATGAAAGGGTGATAGCGGTCGGCGGACTGCATATAATAGGCACCGAAAGGCACGAATCAAGACGCATTGACAACCAGCTCAGGGGAAGGGCGGGCCGCCAGGGGGACCCGGGTTCCACTTGCTTCTATGTTTCACTTGAGGATGAGCTGATGCAGCGCTTTGGCGCGGACAGGGTTAAGAATATAATGATGCGGCTTGCCCCTGAGGACGACGTGCCCATGGATATATCAATACTCAGCAAGCAGATTGAAACCGCGCAAAAGCGAGTGGAAGCCCATAACTATGATATTAGAAAGAATGTGCTGCAGTACGACGACGTAATGAATAAGCAGCGCGAGATCATCTACGGACAGCGCAGGGCGGTGCTCATGGGAGAGGATATATCGGATTCAGTAATGAAGATGATAGAGGAAGCCGTCGATTCGAGGCTTGACACATATTGCCAGGCCAACCTGAGCGAGGAGATGTGGGATATAGGCGGTATGGCAACTTCCCTTGAGGAGCTTACGGGAGTAAAATTCCAGACCGGAGAATTGGCCAAAGAGATAAAGAACCGCAATGCCATGTGCGACAAGGTCTTGACCGGAATGAGGTCGATATATTCTGAAAAAGAGGCTGAAATATCATCTCATGGAATCGACATGAGGGAAGTGGAGCGCATACGGCTTCTCAGAGCAGTGGATACGCACTGGATGGATCATATCGACGCCATGACCCAGCTGAGGCAGGGAATAGGTCTGCGCGCCATGGCCCAGAAGGACCCTGTCATAGAGTATAGAAACGCGGGATTTGACATGTTCGACGAGATGGTAGCTGGTATACGCGAGCTCACTGTGAGGACGCTGTACCACACTACGGTTAAGGTAGCGCCGCAGCAGCGTGAACAGGTGGCAAAGCCCATTGAGCCGGTATCAGAGGAAGGGAATAAGCCAAAGCGCGTAAAACAGACTCCAGGCCGGAATGACCCATGTCCGTGCGGGAGCGGCAAAAAATATAAACAGTGCTGTGGAAGGAGCCAGTAACGGGCATTATAATACTGGGTTATACAAAGTTTATTATTAAATTATTTTAGAGGGATGTGATCTTTATGGTTCAGCTTGACGAATACCGCCAGCAGCTTGCGGTGACAATCGAAACCCTGAAAGAGGCAGGTGAATCCCTTTGACCTGGCTAAGTTAAAGGGGGAGAAGGAAGAGTTGGAAAACGGCATGTCGGCCCCTGGTTTTTGGGACGACGTCGAAAACGCTAACAAGGTCAATCAGAGGATAAAGGCAATATCAAACAGGATTGACAAATATGAAAAACTCGCGCTTCGTGGCGAGGACCTGGAAACGCTTATTGAAATGGCCGAGGAAGAGGGCGACGAGTCCATGCTCGACGAGATTGCTTCGGAGTATGCCGCGTTTGAGCGGGGAGTTGAGGCGCTGAAGCTTGAAACGCTGTTAAAGGGGCCATATGACACGAGCAACGCGGTGCTGTCACTTCACGCCGGAGCGGGAGGGACAGAGGCGCAGGACTGGGTCAGCATGCTGTACCGAATGTATACCAGGTATTGCGACGTAAAGGGATTTACTGTGAAGACGCTTGATCTGCTTGACGGGGATGAGGCGGGAATCAAAAGCGTAACCTTTGAAGTCGACGGCGATAACGCTTATGGATATCTAAAGGCGGAAAAAGGGGTCCACCGGCTGGTCAGGATATCGCCATTCGATTCATCGGGAAGGCGGCACACATCGTTTGCATCGCTGGATGTTACGCCTATCTTTGAGGACGACAGGGGAGATATTTCCATAGATCCCGACGACCTAAGGGTTGATACCTACAGATCCAGCGGCGCCGGAGGCCAGCATGTAAACAAAACATCGTCCGCCATAAGGATCACCCATCTTCCAAGCGGAATAGTGGTCCAGTGCCAAAACGAACGCAGCCAGATACAGAACCGGGAAACGGCGATGAGGATGCTAAGGGGCAAGCTGCTTGAAATTAAGGAGCGGGAACGAATGGAACAGATGGCCGAGATAAAGGGCGACATGAAAAAGATAGAATGGGGAAGCCAGATAAGGTCATATGTGTTCCAGCCGTACACACTGGTAAAGGATCACAGAACAGGCGTTGAAAACGGAAACATACAGGCCGTAATGGACGGGGACCTTGACACGTTTATCAATGCGTTTCTCGTTCAATCGTGATCAGCATAATTACGAAGCCGGCTAAATGGGGGCCATGCGGAATCCCATTTAGCCGGCCTTGGATAAATACTATTTCTAAAGTACTGCCTGCCCTTAGTTGACAAGGGCAAACACGCCTTAAGGGCCGGGTTTGGGCCATTTCTATGTTCTTGCCGCTTGAAATAGCGCTGAATAGCCCTGCGCTCATAGGCCTTGAACCGACCGCAAATCCGGCTCCCCGAGGACTGCTGAGTTTTCGCTCTCCCAGCCCGTGCAGGATGAGGCGCGGCCGCGCAGGCATAGCGGACCCTGAGGCAAGCGGCCGGAACAAAGTCCGGCGCGTGCTGGGTGTGCCAAAACCGGTTTACCCTTGTCAACTGAGGGTAACCACATGGGAAATTATTAAGCCAAAGAGGTGAGGTATGCCCACGACGCTATCAGAAATCATCCGCGCAGCCATCCGGGGCCTGCGGCCGCTAACCAACAACCTGAGCCTGGAGTCAGAAAGGAACGGGATTGATCTATTGGGACGGCTTGAAACGAGAAGGCTCGAAAGCAATGTAAATATTATCAGGTGGGACATTGGCGATATACCTGCGGAGTGGTTCCACCATGAAAACGCGCCTGAAGACGCCGTGGCTATTTACTTTCATGGGGGTGCGTACATATCTGGTTCGCTTACAAGCAGCCGGGTGCTGGCGGTAGATTTCGTTCAGGCGCTTCAAATGAACGTATTATCGTTTGAATACAGGCTTGCGCCCGAGCATCCGTTTCCGGCTGCGCTTGACGACGCGATGAATGTGTATAAAACTGTGCTTGGCCTGGGCGTATCGCCAGGGCGGATTACCTTCATAGGCGACAGCGCCGGTGGCGGGCTTTTATGCGCGGCCGCGCTTAGGTCGCGTGACGAGGGGCTGCCGCTGCCATCCTCCCTTGTCATGATTTCGCCATGGGCCGACTTGACGCTGTCGGGGGAAACCTACGAGACGATGAGGGATAAGGACCCTCTTTTGACAATAGCCAAGCTGGAGAGAGCCGTTGAATGCTACACAGGAAATAAAGATTTGAAAAACCCCTATATATCGCCGGCGTTTGGGGATTTTAAAGGCATACCGCCCGCGCTTATCCATGTGGGTACGCACGAGCTGCTTTTGGACGATGCCAGAACGCTGTCAACGAATATGGCAAGGGACGGCGTAGATGTAACGCTTGATGAATGGGAAGGAATGTGGCACGTGTGGCACACTTTCGACGTACCGGAAACAGAGGTAGCCCTTGAGAGAATCGCCGACTATATACTTACCAGACTTGGATCAGGGGAGGTTGACTGAAGTGGCGCATGCCAGGCGAAGCTGGTATAGGCTGGATAATGCCGCAAAGATTTATCCCGTAACGCAGACGGGAGCTTGGACGCCTATGTTTAGGTTTACGGCGGTTATGCGCTCAGAAATTGATCCGGACAAGCTGCAGGCTTCGCTGGACGCGGTTTCTCCCAGGTTTCCAACGTTTACGGTATGCCTTAAAACAGGAATGTTTTGGTATTATCTTGAACAGCTGGGCAGGCCGGTTATGATAGAGACGGATGCGCTTAATCCATGTGCGCCGATTGAAAAGGGAGGGCCCCTGTTCAGGATACGATATTATGCAAACCGGCTAAGCCTGGAGATGCACCATGTGGTTACGGACGGAGGGGGCGCTATGGTCTTTTTCAAGACGCTTTTGGCGCAATACCTCAGGGAGATGGGGTATAATGTGCCGTGTACTCACGGCATTTTAGATATTGGCGTTCCCGCGGCTGCAGAGGAGATTCAGGACAGCTTTAAAAAGTTTTCCAAGATGATGGTGCTTCCAACCAGATCAGAGAGTAAGGCGTACCGCATATCGGGCACCAGGCTTCCCCTTGGCCTTATGAGGGTTACAACCGGCGAGATGGATGTAAGCCAGGCGCTCAGCCGCGCTCACTCGTATGGCGCTACGTTGACTGAATTTATGGTTGCGCTGCTGATACAAGCCGCATATATGCTTCAGCTTGCTGAGGGGCGGCCTCAGTACCCAGTAAAGGTAAGCGTTCCTATAGACCTGAGGAAATACTACCCTACTGCTACGATAAGAAATTTTTCGCAGTATCTGAACCCGGGGATAGACCCGCAGTACGGCGAGTTCACGTTTGAGGAAATACTTTCGCAGGTTCATCACTATATGAGGCTGAACGTTACTGAAAAGAACCTCAACGCCAGAATGAGCAAGAACGTCAGCGACGAAAGGAATCCGATAATACGGATGGTCCCCCTGTTTATCAAGAAGGCCGCTATGTTTATAGCTTATATGAAATGCGGTGAATCGACATTTACAATGCCGTTTTCAAACCTTGGAAGAATAACGCTGCCAGATATCATGTATGAGCATATTGAAAGGATTGATTTTATACTTCATACAGCCAGATTCAATGTGTTCGAGGCAGGGGCGTCAACGCTCAACGGCAGACTGTCCATCAGCCTGTCGTCCTTGATAGCTCAAAGCCATATGGAAAGACTGTTCTTTACATCGCTTGTCAAGCAGGGGATCAGGGTTAAAATAGAATCGAACGAGCTGTGAATCCTAGCGGTATGCAGCGTGCAGGGCCGTATGGCCAATACCATTACGGAAAGGGGATTATCCTGTGTCTTATTGCGTTAACTGTGGGGTTGAGCTGGAAAAAAGCCTGAAAAAATGCCCGCTGTGCGGGGTGGAAGTCCAGAATCCAAAGGAACCCCATAATGGAGGGACGATAAAGCCCTATCCTGTGCATATGGATTACATAACCGGACGCATGGAGCGGAGGCTGGCAGCAATAATCATAACCGTTGTGCTCATGCTGATTTCGGGTATATGCGTGCTGGCGGATGTGATATACAGCGCTGAGCTGGACTGGGCGCTGTATGTATTAAGCGCCCTTGCCCTTGGCTGGCTGATGTTTGTCCTGCCGCTATACATGCTTAAATGGCATCCTATCGTATATGTCATTCTTGACGGAATAGGCGCAGTTGCATTTTTATACGTAATAAACCTGCTTGTACCGGGAGACGAGTGGTTCTCGTCGATTGCCCTGCCGATTATATTTCTTAACGCAGCTATTGTGTCGCTAAATGTATCGCTTATACACAGCGGACGGCTTGGCAAAGCGGCG
>CAYSKA010000079.1:0-7202 GCA_964431505.1 uncultured Oscillospiraceae bacterium | reverse complement strand
CCGCTTCACCCGGCTTAGCGTTTACGCTGCCAGCTCCGATTGAGTAGATTGCGTTCTCATATATGGGTTTGATTATCATACCCTCGGTCACGCTCGATGCGTCCGCCGACCATCCAACGAATGGATTGCCTTCAAGGACCGGCGCTTCCGGTATAATGGCTGCCTGAGTATCAGCTACATACTGGTCAAGGATAGTTCCACCATTTGCGTCAACGTATACTACGCTGTGGAACGTTGTTCCCATCATCGGATGGCCGTCCCATGAACTCTGGCCGTCCGGCGCCCAGCTGTCAACGTTTTCATTATCATAGTACACCGTAAGAGATTTGGCGTTCTTGAACACGTTGGCTCCAATATTAGCTGGAATATCTCCAAGGAAATATGCTTCCCTCAGCGCTGCTGTGCCGTAGAACGCGCTTCCCATCAAGGTATTCAGGTTTGGACCAAATACTACGCGGGTAAGTCCTGAGGAATTGTTAAACGCATATTCGCCAATGAGTTCAACATCATTTAGGAATAAATATGGGAGGCTCCTGCAATTTGCAAACGCATAAGCACCGATGTTCTTCAGCTCAGAAGATACGTCGAGACTGGTGAGTCCGTTGCAGCCATAGAAGGCATATGCATCTATGCTTTCAACGCTGTCGCCCAGTTTAACGGCGCTAAGGTTGGTGCAGCTATACATCGAGTAGGTGCCTATGAAGGTTACATCCTTGCCATAATCGATACCCTCTATGGTTTTGCACTCATAGAAAGCATATGGTGCTATTGTAGTAACACCGTCGGGAACTACATACATGGTGTCCGGCCTTCCATTTGGATAGAACATCAGAGTGTCCTGCGCCTTATTGAACAGTACGCCGTCGATGCTGCTAAACGTCTCGTTTGCCGGATCAACGTCGATTGAAGTCATGGATAAGCCATAGTAGAACGACGTATTATGTATGTTTTCAAGGCTCGCTGGCAAACGCAGGCTCTTGAGGTTGGAGTTGCGCGACAGCGCATGCTCGCCCAGGGTCACAAGCCCTTCGGGAAGGGTTACTGATTCAAGCGCCATTATCGAATAGATGCCGTAGTTGCCGATCTCAGTTACCGTGGAAGGAACTACATATGAGGTATCCAGCTTGCCAAGCGGATAGAAGATCAGTTTGGTGACGTCTTTATTGAAGAGAACGCCATCTATGCCGCACATATACGGGTTGTTCTCATCGACTACAAAGCGCTCTAGCTTGTCGCAGTAGTTGAATGCCATCGAACCGACTTCCTGCAGCCCCGTACCGAAGTTTATGTACTCCATGTTGTTGCAGCGGTTAAACGCACTTGTGCCGATAGAGACAACGCTGTCAGGTATCTCTGCGTATGTTATTCCGCTGCAGCCATAGAACGCAAACCCGCCGATTGTTTCGAGTTTGTCGTTAAACTCAACCTTAGTGAGCTTTGTGCATGAATAGAACGCATTGTCTCCAAGGGTAACCAGCTCCGCTGGGAATTCCATCTCAGTAATCTCTGTGCAATAATAGAATGCTCCATATCCGATTTCCCTTGTTGTATCGGGCAGGTCGATTGAAGTAAGCTTCTTGCAGTAGTTGAATGCGCGCTCTCCGACAACCTCAAGGGTGCTCGGGAACGTAACGGTCGAAAGATTGGTGCACTGCATGAACATGCTGTCGGGAATCTCCGTCATGCCTTCCGGAATTACGACATTATCCAGATTTGAACAGTAGGAGAATACGCCGCTGCCAAATTCTGTTACTGTTGCCGGTATTGTCAGACTTGTTATTCCTGAGCAGCGGGTGAAGGCCGATGAGTCGATCTTCGTAACGCCTTGCGGTATAATGAGTTCAGTAAACCCTTTGCATCCGCTAAACGCCATGTTTCCAATGGTCTTAAGGCTGCTGCCCAATGTCAGCGTTGTTGCCGCAGCACAGCCATTGAATGCTGAGCTTCCTATATCGGTTATCGTGTCCGGCAGGTTGATAGCCAATATTTTTGAGCATTTTGAAAACGCCGACGATCCGATTTCACGCAGGCTGTTTCCAAATGTGACATTGAGTATTTTAGAGCAGCTGTAGAACGCATAGTTGCCTATAGACTCAACGCTATTGCCAATAGTGACGTTTATAATCGAAGAGCAGAAGTTAAATGCGTACTTATCTATCCTCTTAAGGCCGTTTCCGGTATTTAATTCGGTAAGCCCCTGGCACCATGCAAACGAGTATGCGCCGATTGATTCTAGCGATTCGGGCAGTGTAAGCGTGGTGATTCCTTTACAGGAGTAGAATGCGTAATCGCCTATAGTCTTTACGTTATTGCTTATTACAATCTCAGTCGCTGCCTGGCAGTAATAGAAAGCATATGCGCCGATAGTCTCGACGGAATCAGATATTATGATCGAAGTCATGCCCCTATTGTTATAGAACGCATAGCCTTCCACCGTTTTAACTCCGTCTGGCACCGTATACTCGCTTATGCCGTTGTTGGTTGGGAAAGTTTTCAGCGAGGTCATATCCTTACTGAACAGAATTCCATCCGTATCGCAGTAACTCGGGTTTTCATCAGCAACGGTTATTCCGGTAAGGCTTGAGCAGTATGAGAATGCCGCCAGCCCTATATCGGTTATTCCTGAATGAATGTTGACACTCTCAAGCGAGCTGCATCCAAAGAATGCCTGTTCACCTATGGTTGTAAGGCTGTCTGGGAATTCTATCCCGCTTAAGTTGCTGCAGTAGGATAAACCGTAAGCTCCAATAGTAGTAAGGCTTTCGGGAAGAATTACATCTTCAAACGTTGCGAAGTATAAACCATATCTGCCTATTGTTTCAACTCCTTCGGGAACCTGGTATGTTGCGTCAGTCTTGCCTCCAGGATAGGCTATCACCGTCTTAACTTCCTTATCAAACAGCACGCCGTCGATTGACGCAAAGTGCTCGTTTTCCGGATCCACTTCTATGCTCTCAAGCGCCGCGCATCTTGCAAAGGCGTTTTCACCAATTACACGGACATTCTTGCCAATTGAGATGCTCCTGATAGTGGATTCAAGGAAAAAGGCTTTTTCAGCTATTGCAGTTACAGGATAATCCATTATAGTATCGGGAATTACAACGTCCATGTCAGCGCCCGTATATCCTGTAATGGTTACTTCGTCATTATCCTCGACAACATATTCAAACTGAGCGGTCGTCTGTATTTCGCCGGTCTGGGCGTCAACAGTAAATATGTACTGGTTGCACGCATAGTCCGCTACCGCGATATACAGGGTTTCGCTGGAGCCTACGTTAACGCGGATCGTTGTCTTGGCGCCAACTTCGGCTTCGTTGATTCCAAGCTGCGCCATCGGATCGGAGAAAATACCCATGTCGTCCGCATCCCAGATTTCAACATAGGATACGAAGCGGTTATCCTGGACTTCCATGGTAAGCGTATTTCCGTCAGATACGCAGGACACTACCTGCGGAGGCGCGTTATCGATTGTAACGGGGAATTCCCAGTAATAGTTCTCGTTTTCTTCAGAAACAAAGCCTTCGTAATCAAGCTCAGCCTGAACGCGAACCATAACAGTCGTGCCCTCGGCAAGCGCCTCGCCGGCCGAATCGGTTCCATACCATGCATTAATTTTGTCTTCCATGAAAGCGCCCGCAGGCATAATGCTATCGTAGTTATTGTCGTACACGGATTTATAGGAGTAATCCGCTGTCTGGTTGTAATAGACTTCTCCTGTCTTTACATCCGTAATCGTATAGGTAAGCCTTCTAGCATCCCTAAGCAGCGATGTGTAAACAAGGTCAACCTTATCATAACGTCCATCCCTGCGAAGCGGGGATAGCGAGTTCCTCTCCGACATGTGGCCGGGGTTAGAGATGTTTACATACGGGTTAACTCCAAACGGCAGGAACTGTGATGATCCAGTGATCATACTGCCGCCGTAGTTTGTATATTGGCTGCTCCAGGAAGGAACGTCGTTGTAGAGTTCCCAGTAGTATCCGGTGTCTATGATCGGGGCCTTGCTCCAGTTTCCGTAAAACGCCAGATAAGGAACGTTCAGATTTAATCCGATGACGCCTTCCTCAGTAGCAAGCTGCCTGAGCTCTACAAAGCCCTCAACATATATTCCGTTTTCAAACTGACTGTCAAGCTCAGCCTTGATCTCATCGCTTAGCGTAACAACGACCTCGACCTCGGCAGAACCGTTAGCGGGAACGACCGCTATATTCTGATCCCAGTTTGTGGTTATATTGGCCTGACTCGTAATATCCCTTGCGCTCTGAGACATGAAGTAAACCTCTTCATCATGATACGTACCACCTAGCTCAGATGTCTCGGTTAATACTGTGGGCAATATTTCATAACGTATCTGTTCATCAGAAGTGTTCTCAATTTCAAAGTTTAGGGTGTATACGCCTGACTTTTCGGGATCATCGCCCAGTTCCAGCTTTGGACGAGCGTTATCTTCTACTGTAATATAAGCATCCGTCGCTATAGCGTTTGCTACATTAAGCAGGCCTGCGCCCTGCTGGCGGGGCGAATAGGCGACTCCCTCATCATTTTTCGACGGAGTCGCGGTGCTCATCATCAGAGTATTGATGAGGTCAATGCGTTCCTCGGCATCCATTCCGGGGTGCTTTTCCTCCATAACCTGAAGCATAATTGCCATCGCTCCGGCAACGTGAGGAGACGCCATGGAGGTGCCGCTCATAAGGCCATATGAGTTATGGTTCCTTGATGAGAAGATATTGCCTCCTGGAGCCATAATTTCCGGCTTGATTGTAAGTCCTGCAGTTGTTCCCCAAGAGGTAAAGTCTGAAGGCTCCCCTCCGACCTCGTTGGGTTTTGAGCTGGTATCCGTTGCAACGTAAAGCGTCCCTACGCCGTCAACAGCAGCCTCAAGCATGTACTGCCCATCAACCATGCTGATAGAAATACATGGGGTAGGATCCGCAAGAATCTGCATGTTCAGCATTCCGTCAGTATCATTGTTATATACGATACATGCGGCCGCGCCATGGGCTATTGCCTGCTCATGCTTTGCAGAAAAGTTGGTTTCTCCGCGCGATACCAGAGCAACCTTTCCCTCCACATCGAGGCCCTCATAGTCGCTGGCTTCGCCGTAACCTGGAATTACTACATATTCAACCGTCTGACCGCCCAGAACATGGATGAACTGGCCGTTCGGATCATAATTAATCGATGAATCGTTGTAGAATATATTATTGTCTCCAACTTTGAAATAGTTGCCTTCTATAACCAAATTCTCTACGCTTGCTACTGCCAGGGACTCGGCATAAGTAGCGGGTGCGCCTACGATTCCGTTATCTGGATTTGATGTTAAGCTCTTGTCTAGCTCCCACTGGTTGTTGCGCGCTGCGGTTGTATCGTTGCCGGCCGCTGCGGCAATATTTATTCCAGCTTTGCTAAGGCGGTCATAAGCCGCCATGGTTGTAACCAGGTCGTCCCTATAGGTAAAGCCTGTAGGGGAACCCAAGCTCATATTGATAACGTCTACGCCGAGCGGCACACAGTCCTCAAGCGCCGCAAGTACATCGTCCGAATACGCGTTACCGCCGTCTTGGAATACCTTAAGGATGATCAGCTGTGCTTTAGGAGCAACGCCCTGAATCTTCCCATCGGCCGGATCAGCGGCCACGATGCCGGCTACGTGAGTGCCATGATCGTTGCCTCCGTTGATATGGTTTACGTTAGTATCGCCGCTTGCATAATCATATGCAAAAGGCAGCTTGCCGCTGAGGTAAACATCGTCCACAGTTATGGGCAGTCCCCTCTGAGCGTTCAAGCTGTTGTTTGCCAATACTTCCTCAATATACGCCCTGTCAAACGCCTGGTTTTCCGGCTCGACCGCAAAAGCATCATGATCAGTGTCAATACCCGTATCGAGCACTGCAACGGTGATGCCTTCACCGCTATATCCGAGATCCCACAGTATTGGTGCGCCTATTGTATCTCCGCCTGTACTAACCTTTGGTTGTACCGGCAGCTCATAACTTGCTGCGACATAGGCCCGTTCAACGCCCTCCGTATTACGGATGGTTTCCAGCTGGCCATATGTACATTCAAGAGCGAAACCGTTAAACAGCGTAGTATAGTTATACTTTAACCGCGTGGTCTCCCTCTCTTCTTCATTAGCCTGGGAAGCAATTTTGCTGAACACGTTTTCGTGATCGGCAAGCATTGATTTCTGTACGTTTAGTCCCTTACCCGTGATCTTTCCATCCTTTAAGGCTCCGGAAAGATCAGCAAGAGGTTCGTCCTTGAGCTCAACGATGATTCTCACGATATCACTGTCATCGTAAGAATCCCCGATGGCTTCTCTGGCTCCAGCTAAGCTGCTTAATGCTACGCTTTCGCCGTCCATCAGCCCTTCGTCTGCCGGGTTGGTGTTATCGCTGCTGCCATTTGCCGCAAGCGCGTTCAATGGAAGCATGGTAAACACCATAAGGATTGCCAGCAAACATGTGAGCAAACACTTTGGGGCCCTCTTCATACTTGTTCCTCCTAAATAATTTAAGTGTGAGTCGTCATTAGTTGCATTATCAGACAACTAATGTTACGTCGATAACTAATATACAGTATTTCGATATATTTGTCAACTATTTTGGGTTGGTTAATTATTGATTTCTATATCAATTTCATAAATTTATTGCGCATAAATATTCACCTTAAGTTTTGCTCCAACGTTCTTTATTCTTTAATATCATAATGTTGCGTGTATATCAACAGTAATATTCTGAGAGCTGCCTAAATGCATTTTGTATATTAATGTTTCTTAATACGTTTGGTTATAATTATGTTAATATGGAGTTAAATAAAAGTTAAAGTATAAATTAAGGAGAATTAACTAGCAATGCATCTTGAAACGGTAAGATTAATAATTAGGAACTTTACATTCGGCGACCTGAATGATCTGCACGATATATTTAGCGATGCTGAAACCATGAGGTTTGTTGAACCTCCGTATAGCATGGATGAAACCCAGCGCTTTCTTGAGACATTCTGCATTCACAGGGACCCTCCCGGCGCTTATGCGGCAATAGAGCGTTCGTCTGGAAAGATGATCGGGTATATTCTGTTTAAGCAACTTGACGATCCCCAGATATATGAGGCTGGCTGGATATTTAACAGAGCATATTGGGGTAGAGGCTATGCATACGAAAGCTTATCGGCAGTGATCGAATATGGGTTTAATACAT
>CAYSKA010000078.1:0-7218 GCA_964431505.1 uncultured Oscillospiraceae bacterium | reverse complement strand
AACCTGTGACCCCTTGCTTGTAAGGCAAGTGCTCTCCCAGCTGAGCTATGCTCCCTCGCCATTCCGCGTCGACAGACGTTATTATAACTTATGCCTGTGCGCTTGTCAATGCGGTTTTTTTATTTTTTATGAAATTAATGTAAACCCAAATAGCCCTTTTACTATGCAGCTTTGGGCCTTATTACGACGTGATGCGCCATTATATATTATTTGTCCTCCCTTCTCGGCAAATACGAAATATGTTAATATTAGGTTCAGTATGTAACACTATGGAAGAAACGTAAAATCACTCGCTTTGGAGGTGCCGATGGATATATTTGACGTCTTTATGCTTTTGGGGGGACTTGTTCTCTTTCTCTATGGAATGAGCGTTATGGGGAGCGGTCTTGAAAAGCTATCGGGCAGCAAGCTTGAACGGATACTTGAAAACCTTACGAACAACCCTCTAAAGGGTGTGCTTGTGGGCGCCGGCGTTACCGCTATCATACAGTCCTCGTCCGCCACTACGGTAATGGTGGTTGGATTCGTAAACTCCGGGATTATGAAGCTGAAGCAGGCCATCGGCATAATTATGGGCGCCAATATCGGCACCACGGTAACGGCATGGATTTTGAGCCTTGCCGGCATACAGGGCGAAAGCATATGGATAAACATGCTAAAGCCCACATCCTTTGCCCCAATACTGGCCGTAATCGGAATGGCCGTGATTATGTTTTCCAAAAGCGGACGCAAGCGGGATCTCGGTTCAATACTTGTCGGCTTTTTTATGCTAATGTTCGGCATGTCGGCCATGACCGACGCGGTGGCTCCGCTTGCCAACAGCGAAGCGTTTACATCCATTCTGCTCCTATTTACAAATCCTCTGTTTGGTGTTTTGGCAGGAACTGTTCTTACGGCTATCATACAGAGTTCGTCGGCGTCGGTTGGAATACTTCAGGCGCTTGCTACAACCGGAAGTATAACGTATGGAATGGCAATACCCATAATCATGGGACAGAATATCGGTACATGCGCCACCGCCCTCATATCCTGCATAGGCGCCAATAAGAACGCAAAGCGCGCGGCCATGGTCCACTTTTACTTCAACCTTATCGGAACAATTATTTTCTTAGCGTTATTTTATGTTCTTGACGCTATAATTGGGTTCGGTTTTACGGCCACAAGCATTAACGGGGCTGAAATCGCAATGATACATACGGTATTTAACCTGACCTCCACAGCCATCATGCTCCCGTTTGGCAACCAGCTTGCAAAGCTTGCCACGCTTACAATCCGCGAGGGAAGCAAGGAGGAGGTGCTGCTCGACGAAAGACTGCTCAACGTGCCTTCCTTTGCCATAGAGCAATGCAAAAACATTACTCGGGAGATGGCGGCGCTCGCTAGGAACACCCTTAACATGTCATTGGCTATGGTTGACAAATACGACGCGAAAGCGGCCAAGCTGATTATTGAAAATGAGGATAAAATAGATAAATATGAGGATGTGCTTGGCACATACCTTGTAAAGCTGAGCGCGCGCGAGTTATCTGAGGAGGATAGCAACGAGGTGTCAAAGCTTCTGCATATAATTGGGGACTTAGAGCGCATAGGCGATCATTGCGTCAATATTGTTGAATCCGTTCAGGAGATGGCTAATAAAGGAATTGCCTTCTCAAGCATAGCAAAGGGAGAGCTTGGAGTGATGGGCTCCGCTATATCCGAGATCGTAGGATTTGCAACCGATATTGTGTCCGCTGAGGATCTGAAGCTGGCCTCTAAGGTCGAGCCGCTTGAGGAAGTAATTGACGGTCTTGAAACAGAACTGAAAATGCGGCATGTCAGGCGCCTTAAGGAAGGGAACTGTACTATCGAGCTTGGCTTTATCTTCTCAGACCTGATAACCAATTATGAGAGGGTTGCGGACCATTGCTCCAACATCGCCGCATGCGTGATACAGATTAGCGTCGCCTCCTTCGATATGCACGAATACTTAAGCGTTGTAAAGTCCGAAACGCCCTTTGCTGAGCAGTATAAGGTGTTTAAGGAAAAATACACCATGAATTAGGGGGGAATTATATGAAAACCGAATTTCAGGGAATAGCCGCCGAACTGTACGAGCTGCTCCACAGCGGCAACACCGACTGTAACATCTATCCCCAGCTGATAAAACATCATTTTGGTACGGACGTGCTGGAGCTGGGATGCGGGTCGGGAAGGCTGGCGATTCCCCTTGCTAAGAACGGCTGCAACGTAACTGGAATTGAGTACGAAAAGGATATGATCAGCCTTCTTTTGAGCAAAGATTATCCTAAGGACAGATTGTCAGTGATACAGGGCGACGCGCGAAGTTTTAATATAGGCAAAAAGTTCGACGTGGTATTGCTTGCGTGCAATTTTTTGAATATGTTTATCGATCCTTCAGACGTTGTAAAAATCCTTACAAACTCAAAGCGCCATCTAAAGACTGGCGGATCCATTATAATCGACAGCTCGGTTCCTGATTTTGCATGCATGTCAGAGGAAAACGGAGCGGCCTCCGTAAGTGAATTTGAAACTTCAAGGGGCACGACGCTGCGCGATACTTTTACTCCGCGCTACGATTTCGTGAGCCAACTCGAAACCGATGAGATATTGATACAGGAGTTCGACGAAGCTGATAACCTGTTGAGGGAAGAAATGATTGTAACCCAGCTTACTTACTACCTGCCAAGGGAGATAAGAATGCTTGTCCGTGAAGCGGAATTGACTATATCGATGGAGTGCGGGCGGTTGGCATGCCCCTTGTCAGAGGACAGCATAGGGGATAATAGCCGTAATATGATATTTGTTTTAAAAGGGTAACCGCCAATCAGCGCATCCCAGAATGCGTTTAATCATTCTTCTGCTTGGAGCCTGCGCAGCTCCTCAAATTCCTTATAGCTTATACATTGGAGCGTCATAGGCGTCTTAAGCAATATAGCCAAAACCTTTACTGCCTTAGCAGGGGGAGCGAGGGATGACGCCTGGATAAGCCTTTTTGTCGAATTTATAAAATCGTATGTGTAAACAGGTCTTATTTTGTATTGTATTGCCGTTTTCTAAAAATTGAGGTAATATTAATCAATAGTAAGTCTAATGCTTGGAGTTTGATTATGCAGGCTTATGGTAAATTTGCGTATGTCTATGACCAGCTTATGCGGGACGTTGGATACGATGGCTGGGCAAAATATTTATCGTATTTGCTGGGAGATGCAAAAACGGTTATAGAGTGCGGCTGCGGAACTGGCGAGCTCACAATGCGCCTTGCAAAGATGGGCTTTTCCATGACGGGACTGGATATATCCGAGGATATGCTGGGTGTTGCATCGGAAAAGCTAAGGAAAAATGCGCTTACGGTTCCTCTCATTCGCATGGATATGGCGGAGTTTTTAGTTCACAATCCGGCAGAAGCGATATTATGCGCATGCGATGGGGTAAACTACCTTACATCGGTTAATCGGGCTAAGGCTTTTTTCTCGTCCTCGTTTCGCGCGCTTAAGCCCGAAGGGATGCTGTTGTTCGATATATCCACCAGGTATAAACTCGAACGGGTTATTGCAAACAATACGTTTGCCTCGGATGAGGGCGACGCCGCCTATATATGGGAAAACAGCTATGACGGCGCTAAGTCCCTGTGCGAGATGAGGCTTGCTTTTTTCTCCCGTAAAGGCCGGCTGTACGAACGATTTGAGGAAACGCATGTGCAGCGTGCGCATACAGAACACGAGCTGCGCACTGCCTTAGCTGAAGCGGGATTTGCCTATATCAGGGTGTATGACGCATTTACGCTTGAACCGCCAAAACCCGAAAGCGAACGGCTGCAGTTTTATGCAAAAAAGGATAATACGTAACCGGAGGTTAAACAATGGCCGATAAGATAATTAAGGGACTGCTTTTTGACGGGAACGTCAATCTGATTGCCATTAACGGCACCGAACTGACAAGGGATGCAAAGGCCAGGCACGGGTTATCCCGCGTGTGTACCGCAGCGCTTGGCCGAACGCTTATGATAACGTCTGTTATGGGGGCGCTGTTAAAAAACGATACAGACCGCATATCAGCCATAGTCAACGGAAGCGGCCCTGCTGGGCGGATAATTTGCACTTCCCGAAGGAGCGGAACTGTTAAAGGTTATATCGAAAACCCTTCTCTTGAGCTGCCGCCAACGCCGGATGGCAAGCTTGACGTTGCTGAAGCGGTTGGCAGGAAGGGCGATCTTACCGTTATTCGTGATCTTTCGCTTAAGGAGCCTTATATAGGGAAGAGCGAAATCGTCTCGGGCGAGATAGCCGAGGACTTTGCAAACTATTTTGCATTGAGCGAGCAACAGCCTTCGCTTCTGTATCTTGGAGTTAGGGTTGTAACGGCTACCGGCGATGTGCTGGCGGCCAGCGGGCTGTTGGCGCAGCCGCTTCCACAATGTCCAGATGAGTATGTATCCGCGCTGGAGAGCAGCGTCGGCACAATTCAGGGACTTACGGAGATGGTTGAAAAAAGCGGTGATTTCGAAGGTTCGCTTGTCAAGCTGTTTGCCGGCATGGACCTTATGATTACGGAGAGGTTCGAACCCGTTTTTCAATGCGATTGCGATAGGGCAAGGCTTGAGGCAATACTCGAATCGCTGGGCAAAAAGGAGCTGACGGAAATGCTGGATGAAGACGGGGGCGCTGAAATTACCTGCCGTTTCTGTAATTCATCTTATAAGTTTGATACGGATGATTTGGAAAAAATTATCAGGAGGTGCGCCGCAGCCGGCGCCTCAGGCGATGTCGAGTGACCGCGTAAAAATACGTTCAATGGGTAAACTGCTTACATTTGAGCGCCCTTTAGAATACCATATTGCACAGGGCAAACGCAAAGAGGCCTTTGGCGATATGCCCGGGGCCATGCTCTGTTACCGCAGGGCTTTAAAGGTGCAGCCATATGATCCTGATACTGTTTTAACAATGGCCTCATTGCTTACAAAGATGCAGCGGTTTGAAGAATCAAACCGGTTGTATGTCATGAACCTGGCCAGTAAGGAACACAGGGCAAAGAGTTATATTGGGCTGGCGTTTAACCTGATAAACATGAGCTGTTTCAGTCTGGCTCAAGAGTATCTCAATATGTGTCTGGATGAGGATGACAATAATGAGCTTTATCAAAGGGTTATGTTCCTGGCCGATGTTGTCAAAAGCTATGGCCCAGACGAGCCTAGCATACTCTCCCATGATATGGACGGCGTATCAAAGTCCGAGTTAATGCAAATTCAGGATTTTATCCAAAACGGGGATCCAAATATGGCGATTTCCCTGTTAAAGGACATATGCTACAAAAACCCGGATCATATCGGCATAAAGAACAATCTGGCGGTTATGCTGTTTGAGGCAAAGCGCTTGGACGAGGCCATTGAGCAGGTTAGAGATATCGCCCATAACCTTCCCGACAATATCCTTATCAGGTGCAACCTTGTGATATTCCTCACGGCGGCCGGAAAAACAAGCGAAGCCTATGATATACTTAAAGAACTGTCGGCGCGTACTCCCGATGATATCCACGAGGCGCTTCAGCTTGCAATGCTGCTTATAGAAAACGGGTTTACCGGGGATGCGCTGCGCATTTACAACAGGCTGTATTCCGAACTTCCTTACAGCCCGCCCGTATGCCACGGACTTGCCCTATGCTGCTTCCATAAGGGCGACTATGGCGGCGCGATTAAGCACTATAGTAAGCTGCTTAAAATCGACCCGCTTGATAGCGTGGCGCTTTATTACAAAAAGATATGCTCGGACGCGCTTATCGGGAAAAAAACCACCTTTAGGTTCATGGGCGGTTACGCAGTTCCGGTAGCTGAGGCGGTGAGGCGGCTTTCACTATTAAAAGAGATGCTCGATAAGGAAAATGATTACATTATATCCGTATGGAACGAGGATAATGACCTGGAATCCGTCCTTCGCTGGACCTTAATGACACAGACGCTTCAGATTCAGAAGTCCGCCGTTATCCTTCTGGGCCGGATCGGAGGCAAAAGGGCCGAATACCTTCTTCGCGAATGCCTTGCAGACTTCTCCCAGCCTGATGAACTTAAACTCGTCATATTCAGCGTGCTTGGAACCATTGGCGCCAGGATGCCGTATATCTCGTGTATATCCGGAAGGCCCGTGTCCGCTCCAGAGCCCGCTCTGTCAAAGGTTCCTGACAGTCTGCCATATCCCTACTACGCAATACTGGAAGGGCTTATGGACGGCCTTAGAGACCGCAGGGGCGGAACCGTTGCCGATAAGGCCGCAGAGCTCGTATTGAATTTTTACGGCGCGCTGGACGACTATCCATATTTAAATCAGGATAAGCGGGCTGCTCTGTCCGCCGCCTTTGAGTATGAGGCTTGCAGGCACCTTGATATAGAGGTTACGCCCGAGGAGATAGCGAAGATACGCAACGTTACCGTAAGGCGCATTAAAAATGCATTGAAGACGATTCAACGTACGATGGAGGGTTAAATGCTATTCATAGCCACATGCAAGATGGGGGTCGAATCGGTTACCGCACATGAGCTGCGCGCACTTGACATTGAAGTGGTTGCGGTTCACGACGCCCGCGTTATATTTAAAGGCGGATTTGACAGCATGGCTAGGGCCTGCCTGTGGCTTAGGACTGCTGAACGGGTGCTTATGGAGGTAGGGGCCTTCACAGCTGCAACGTTTGACGAGCTGTTCAATGGAGTAACAGCTGTAAATTGGAAGGATTACCTTGCTAAGGACACCTTCATACATGTCAATGGCAAAAGCGCGAAAAGCACCCTGTTCAGCGTATCGGACTGCCAAAGCATAACTAAAAAGGCCATAGTGGAAAACCTAAAGGCCGCCTATCACACCCATACCATTCCCGAAACTGGGAAACGCGTTATCGTTGAGGTAGGTTTATTAAAGGATCGGGTCACGCTGGCGCTGGATTGCTGCGGGGCGGGCCTTTCAAGGCGCGGATACCGCACTTTCAACGTTGACGCCCCCATCTCCGAAACTCTAGGCGCTTCAATCGTAATCCTTTCAGGGTACAAACCTCACATACCGTTATATGATCCCATGTGCGGCTCGGGGACAATGCCAATAGAAGCCGCCATGATTGCGACAAACCGCGCCCCCGGCCTGAACAGGGGCTTTGCTGCCGAGGAGTGGCATTTTCTTGACGGCGGGTGTTTTGAAAAAGCCCGCGCTGAAGCAAAGGATGCAGTAACGAGCGCCC
>CAYSKA010000077.1:0-7254 GCA_964431505.1 uncultured Oscillospiraceae bacterium | reverse complement strand
CACGAAACAATTAATAATCTCATTGTTCTTAGGCGCTTTTGCTGGCGCAATGGTACTTTCCGGTTGTAACCCCATTGCCGCGTTTGTCGCTACTCTCGCATATATCGTAAAGAGTGTAGCCAATGATTGGAATGCGAGTATACTTGTTTTCACGATGGTTCTAGGAGGGTTTATCGGCCTTCTTGGTAAATCGGGCGCGATGCAGGGGCTGGTAAAAGTAGTCATTCGGTCGGTAAACACCCGCATCCGCGGGCAGTTGGCTGCCTGCCTGTTAAGCGTGTTGTTGTTTTTTGACGATTATACAAGCATCATACTCTCAGGTGTGGTTGCTCGTCCGGTTACTGATAAATTACGTATATCGCGCGAAAAACTCAGCTATATAGTGGATAGTTGCGGTGCCGGGGTGGCGGCCACTGCGCCCGTATCCAACTGGACTGCTTATGAAGTAGGCGTCATCGGGACGGTTATTACCGCCATGGGGCTTACTGAGAACGCCTATATGGTGTTTTTAAGTTCAATACCATATCGTTTCTATTGTATCTTCAGCGTTTTGTTTGTATTCGTTATAGTGCTGATGGGACGGGATTTTGGAAAGATGTATGTTGCGGAAAGGCGCGCGATTACCACCGGCGAAGTGTTCCGCCCTGGCTCAACGCCTATGGCGGGGCTGGATGAGAAGGAATTTTCGGCGCCCGAGGGGACACCCATGTACGCGTGTAATTTCTTCATCCCGCTGGCGACATTTTTTATAGTTGCCTTTATAGGATTCTTTATAACAGGCGGCGGTTTCGCCAAATTCGCTGCCAAAGGGCTGGCTGGTATAATGGGGGGCGCCGACGTAATCAACATGATGATCGTGGCTATCGTCGTGTCTACGATGGTGCTGGGGGTTATGATGCGTATACAGAAAATTATGAATGTTACCCAGATTACAGATGTGTGGGTGAACGGCATGAAAGCCATCCTCTTTACCATCGTATTCATAGTGTTAGCGTGGACTGTAGCCGGATTCTGCAAGTCTCTCGGCACCGCGAATTATGTGGTCGGCGCGTTGGTCGCATCCAATTTTCCTGCATGGATTTTACCCTCAGCCGTTTTCATTATTGCAGGGACGATCGCTTTCGCAACCGGTTCTTCCTGGGGGACAATGGCTTTAGTTCTGCCTCTTGCGCTTCCCGCTGCAGTAGGGCTTGACGCTAATTTTGCAGCAACACTCGGCGGAGTGCTCACTGGAGCAACTTTTGGCGACCATGTTTCTCCGATTTCGGAATCGGTCGTAATGTCATCCATGTCCGCTGCCTGTGACCACATGGATCATGTTATGACGCAGGTTCCTTACGCCCTTACCGTGTGCGTGATATCGCTGATATTTGGTTTCATACCGGCTGGGCTGGGGATCCCCGTTTGGATGTCTATTGCAGCTGGAACGGCAGCCTGCCTGGTTTTTATCCGCTTTGTAGGAAAGAAAACAGATTATGCCGTTTCCTCATATGCCAGTGAAGAATGTTCTCCGCTGCCGAAAGCTAATGTAGGAAAATAAGAAAAATCAATTTTGCGTCCTGTATCGGTTTTGCCAGCCCGATACGGGATGCATTTTTAGGAGATGCTATGAAATGAAAGACTATCACGTGATTGGGAAAAATATCAAACGTGTTGACGCTGTTGAGAAAGTTAACGGTACCGCGAGATATTGTGACGATATTTCATTCCGCAATATGCTGCATGCAAAAATGCTGCATAGCCCGTACGCTCACGCCCGAATAATCAAGATAGATACCTCATCCGCGGAAAGATTTCCAGGAGTGCATGCGGTAATAACGGCAAAAGATTTGCCGGAGAATTCTAACCTTGGTGAAGAAAAGGGGTGGATGCTTGCGGAGGAAGAGGTCTGTTACATAGGAGACCCTGTGGCGGTAGTTGCGGCGGAAAGCCTGGAGATTGCAGATAAAGCTTTGAAGCTTATAGAGATAGAGTATCAGCAGCTGCCCTCCGTAATGTATCTTGAAGATGCCCTAAAAGAAGATGCTCCGCTCGCATGCCCGGGGACAACTACGAACTTGCTTATGGACGCCCACGCCGTACGCGGGGATGTTGAGCAGGATTTTTCAAGGGCGGATGTCTTTGTCTCTCATACTGTGCATTTCCCGCATATCTTACAGGGCTACTTAGAGCCTAACAGCGCCACGGCCGTTTACGTTAACGGCGAATTGACAGTACATTGCGGTTCGCAGGCCTGGCATAGGTTAAAGTTAAAGATGTCGCCAAACGCTGCGGTTTGCCAGAGAATAAGGTCATCCTGCGTCCGATGACGATGGGCGGGGCCTTTGGAGGAAAGAGCGAACAGATCACGGCGATTATCGCCGGATTTCTCGCCATGAAAACCAATCGTCCGGTCAAATTTACCCGCAGCAGAGAAGAGGAATTTTACGACTCTCATCCGACAGTGGAGATGATCGTCAAAGTCACTATCGCCGCGGATAAAGAGGGACACTTTCTTTCCCGCAAGACTGAATACCTGGGAGATGTCGGGGCCTATGGGGTGGCGGGGACCTGGGTGTTGGGGGTCGCCAGTTACAGGGCTGATACTTCATATAAATTCAACTCCGTGGAAGTATGGACCAAAGGCGTAAGGCTCAACCGCACTCCCACGGCCGCTTACAGAGGATACGGAAACCAGCAGGCTCATTTCGCCCTGGAAACGACTATAGATCATCTTGCAAAGAAACTAGATATGGACCCGTCTGAGCTCAGGTTAAAAAATTATATTTCCCCAAATACCATCAGTATCCACGGATATCATATAAGCAGCTGCGGCTTGAAAGAATGTATGGAGAGAGCTAAGGAACTTGTCGGGTGGCAGCAGATCAGGGAAACTGATCCGCGCTATGGGCGCGGCGCCGGGTGTGCGACGTTGGTGCATGCTGCGGGAAGTCGTGCCGGAGATCCTGAGTTCCCTGGCGACAGCGCTCTTTTGCAATGCGATATGGACGGCAAGCTGACCGTATGGGTGGGCGAAGCTGAGTTTGGTCAGGGGGCAAAGACGATCATGGCTCAGGTCGTCGCGGAGGAATTCGGCATTGATGCGAACGACGTATATGTCAGTATGGGAGATACGCAGCATTCGCCATTCGCTACGGGTACACACGGCAGTAAGCTGACCACGATATTGGCCAATGCCGTTTTGTTCGCCTGTGACAATGCTAAAAAAATAATATTGGATGATATCACTTTAATCACAGGAAGCGGCAGACTGGATGTTGAAAAAGGGAATATAGTGAACTGCCATGGCGATGTATTGATGCCATTAAGCGAGGCTTTGCGGCACGTCTGCCTGAAACGCAGCGGCGCTCCTATCATCGCGATTGGAGAGTACCGGCCGGCCGCAGTTCTTTTGGATGGCACGGGATATGGCAACCTTGCCCCGACATACCCATTTGGGGTTCAGGCGGCAGAGGTTGAGGTAGATGAAAATACAGGGCGGATATGGGTGAAAAAAATCGTATCCGTTCATGACAGCGGAAAAATCATAAATCCACAAATGGCGGCAGGAGAAGTTTATGGAGGAGTGCTTCAGGCGTTCGGATTCAGCGTCATGGAACATCTTGGGGCAGATGAGCAGGGGCTCCTGTATGGCGGTACGATGCTGGAATATAAGATTCCGACAATGCTTGACGCGCCTGAGATAGTTGCTGATTTTATCGAAACGCGGGACCCTCACGGTCCTTATGGTGCGAAATCACTGGGAGAACCGCCAATAGTTTCTGTACTTGCCGCTATATCGAATGGTGTGTTTAACGCTACTGGCATGACTTTAAATGACGCTCCATTTACGCCGCAAAAAGTCTTGAACGCCATAAAACAAAAGAGAATTAAGGAAGGTGCCGACAGTTGAAAATAGTTGCTTGCGTGAAACAGGTCCCAGATACCGTGGAAATTAAGATTGATAAGAAGACGGGAACTCTGATAAGGGATAATGTACCGACCATCTTAAACCCTTTTGATGCCTATGCTGTGGAAGAGGGGCTTTTGATAAAGGAAGAGTGCGGCGGCGAAGTGAACGTAATAACAATGGGGCCGGCACAGGCTGTCGACGTCCTCTATGAAGCCTATTCCATGGGCGTTGATAACGCGGTACATATTTGCGATAAAGCATTTCGCGGATCGGATACCTATACTACCGCACATATATTGGCTGCTGCGATTCAGAAGATCGGAAATGTCGATATCATTTTATGCGGCAAGCAGGCAATTGACGGCGATACCGCACAGGTAGGTCCCGAGATAGCTGAAATTCTAGGCATCCCTCACGTGGCGTATGTGAAAAAGATTAGGAAGGTATCAAAAGACTCCGTTGTATGTGAAAGAATGATAGAAACAGGCCTTGAAGTCATTGAAGTGAAGCTGCCGGCAATGCTTACGGTCCTGAAAGACATAAATGTCCCCCGCCTGCCCTCCTTCAAACTTAAACGCCGTGCCAAGGAAAAACCAATTCCCACCTGGGGAATAGAAGACTTAGGGATCAAGGAAGAAGCTGTCGGCTTACAGGGGTCGCCAACCATGGTATTAAGAACGTTTACCCCGGAAGCGAAGGGCAGCTGCCGCATGCTTAATGGATCAGCGGAAGAACAGATCGGCGAATTATTAAATGTTATTGAGTCTTTGGACTAAGGAGGGGATGTACCTTGGCTGGAATTTATGTAAAAGAGGATAAATGCGTCGGGTGCCATCAGTGTGTAAGCATATGCCCGCAGGGAGCGATCCTGATAAATGCCGATAATATCGCGGAAATCGGAGGCGGCTGCAACCTTTGCGCACTCTGCGTCAACGAATGTCCGACGCAGGCAATTGTAAAAGAAAGTGTTGTCGCTGATAAGATATCAGATATCGACGTCGCTCACCTTGCGGAATGCCGTGACCTTTGGATTATTACAGAAATAAGGGATGGGAGTATCGCCGGCTGTACGTTGGAGCTTTTAGGAGAAGCCAGGCGTTTGGTAAAAGGGACCAAGCATAAGGTGGCAGCGGTCCTGTTATGCAATGAAAGAGGAGATTACCCGCAGCAGCTGACAGCATATGGAGCTGACGTCGTTTACGTGGCAGAAAACGAGATATTCCGCCGCTTCACGGACACCCCATATAAAGAAACGGTCCTGCGCCTGGTAAAAGAAGAAAAACCTCTCGCTATTTTACTTTCCGCGACGGCCATGGGCAGGTCGCTCGCCCCGCGGCTGGCCGCGGCTCTCCATACCGGTCTGAGCGCTGATTGTACGGAGCTTGAGCTTTGCCCCAACGGCATTCTTATACAAACGCGCCCGGCATTTGGGGGAAACCTTTTTGCCAGCATCCTCTGTCCCCGCACATGGCCGCAGATGGCGACCGTGCGCCCGAAGGTGATGCAGCCGATCGAGCCGGATTTTAAACGTACAGGTACGGTCGTCGGCAAAGATTATGTGCCGCCCACGGACGAGATGCAGATTACGTCCATAATCGACTATATAGCTCAAGAAAACGGCGTGTCCGTCGATGATGCGGAAATTGTCGTTACTGCCGGATACGGGGCGTCCAGTGATGAGGGGCTGCGTTTGGTGGAGGAGCTGGCCCAGGCATTGGGCGGCGCCGTTGGAGCATCAAGAAAGGTTGTTGACGCCGGCCTTGTCAATTACGAGCATCAGGTTGGGCAAACTGGAAAAACTATCGGCCCTAAACTTTATATTGCCTGCGGTGTTTCCGGCGCGATCCAGCATGCGGTCGGCATGAGCTCTTCGAAAACTATCGTCGCAATCAATATCGATTCCGATGCGCCTATTTTTCATTTTGCAGATATTGGCATAGTGGCCGACCTCTATGAATTTTTGCCGAAATTGATTGCCGCCATAAAATCTAAAAAATCATAATGCTATGGTAAAGCAGGAATTTTCTGAAAGGAGGATGTCATACTATGCCAGACCATGAAAAGATTATCCTTAACACCAATATCAATGGAGAAATACGTCAAGACCTGATCTACGAAGATTTGACGCTGCTTGATTATTTGAGAGAGTTCCTTGGCCTTTTGGGGACGAAGCGCGGATGTAACTGTTCTGAATGCGGAAGCTGTACTGTTCTGCTGGACGGACGCGCCGTTTATTCATGTTCTGTTTTAGCGATACAGGCGGAGGGGAAAAAGGTCCTGACAATAGAGGGCGTGTCCGAGCCTGGAAAACTGCATCCGATCCAAGAGGCGTATGTTGAAGCTGGAGCGGTTCACTGCGGTTTCTGCACTCCAGGGTTCGTATTGAGCACAAAGGCTTTGCTGGACCGCAACCATCACCCAACTAAAGATGAAATAAAAGAGGCTCTTGCCGGAAACCTTTGCCGATGCACAGGTTACGTACAGATTATAGAGGCCGTGCTGCTAGCCTCTAAAAAAATGTATGGTTCTGAAAAGGAGGGGGCATAAATGCCATTTCATGTAAAACGCGTCGAAACGCTCGATGCGTTGTGGAAGCTCTTTCTCGAATTTCCTGACGCCTATCCAGTGGCAGGCGGGACTGATATCCTCCCCCGTGTGAACCAGGGTATTGAGGCCCATGAGATGTTTGTGTGCCTGGAAAACATAAAAGACCTGCGCGGAATAACTTATCTTGATGATGGCTCGGTGAAAATAGGAGCGCTGACGAAACTCGCAGAGATAGCGGAAGAAAAGCTTCTGTCAGAATTTACCGCGCTGAATCAGGCCTGTTCCAAGGCGGCGTCTCCGCAAATACGTAATCAGGCGACCATAGGCGGTAATGTCCTTCAGGAAAACCGGTGCATCTATTTCAACCAGTCGGTAAGCTGGCGTCGAGCCGACCCATGTTTTAAATTGGGAGGAGACAGATGTTATCAGTATAAAGGAAGCCCGAAGTGTGTCGCGCTTTTTCAGTCCGATGTGGCTCCAGTATTGATGTCGTATGGTGCGGACGCTGTCTTTGTCAGCCCCCGGGGAACGAGAAGCGTGCCGCTGCGTTCTATTTATATGGAGGCGGGCAGGAAAGATAAAAAAAAGGACGAGATATTATCCGAGCTCGTTATCCCAGCTAAAAAAGGACGATTCCGGTCAGCATACGCGCGTGAAACTATCAGGGGGTCTTTTGATTTTCCGTTGGTAAGCTGTGCGCTGTCGTTTACAGAAATCGATCATATTATTGAAGAGGCCGCAATGGTTATGGGCAGCGCGGGCAGGGCAACAGCATTTACTTTTTAGCAGCAAACAAGATGTCAAGCAAGACCTCC
>CAYSKA010000076.1:0-7258 GCA_964431505.1 uncultured Oscillospiraceae bacterium | reverse complement strand
CATCAAGTTATAAAACCGGCATGGCCATTAATGCCATGCCGTGAATTTATAGAACACTTGTTATGTCTACTCTATTTTTTTAGTTGCATCCTAACAACCGTTTGCGCTGACATTATTTGCCGAAATATCTCTCCAGCAGTCCTTTAAACGCCTTGCCATGGCGCGCCTCGTCGCGTGCCATCTCATGCACTGTATCATGGATTGCGTCAAGGTTCTGCTTTTTTGCCATAGTGGCAAGATCAACCTTGCCCTGAGTCGCGCCATGCTCAGCTGCAACCCTAAGCTCCAAATTTTTCTTTGTGCTGTCTGTAACGCACTCTCCAAGAAGTTCGGCAAACTTGGCGGCGTGTTCAGCCTCTTCAAACGCTATTCGTTTGTATGCTTCCGCAACCTCTGGATATCCTTCACGGTCCGCAACCCTGCTCATGGCAAGGTACATCCCTACCTCTGTGCATTCGCCTTCAAAGTTGGCGCGCAGACCCGAAATTATACTCTCATCGATGCCTTTAGCGATGCCTACTATATGTTCAGCCGCCCACGCCATATCGGTTTCCTCTACTAATACGAACTTGCTGGCAGGCACCTTACATACGGGACAAAACTCAGGGGGATTTTCGCCCTCATGTATGTAACCGCATACTGTACAACGATACTTCTTCATGTTATTTCCTCCTCTTACAATTTACTACATATCAATTATAGATTATAACACAAGGTTTTTCAAGCAAGATAATCGTTACTGCAAAGATTTAGCAATAAATTCACGTAAATGTTTCCAAAAACATATTTTAATGGCTCTATCTGTATGATTGTTGTAAATAAGGGGCAGGGTGCGGTCAGCAGTATAATCATATCGCTGAGAGTTCTTTAATGAGGATCGAATAAAACTCAGTTCTGGCGTATTTCTCCTTCCATGGCGTATGCCCGCATTTTTCAAGTATATGCTCATTAAATTCAACTTTCGCCAACTTAGGAGGACATGTAACTCCTTCATATGGATGAGGATCAGCACTGCCATGAATTATGGAATTGGCATCTTAAGCCCTTAAAACAGCTCATGAACGCCCCGTTTTTGCGCATTTTTGAGGCCTCGTCCCACACTTTTGAATACATGCTTCCACTAATTGAGATCGTTTCCTCAACTTCTGATTGAATTTTATCATAAAAATCCGATCCGCTTACAAGTCGGCCCGGCCGTTCAAGCTTTTTGTCTATATCATTATCATTAGGGTTAACATCCGTCAAGCTGACCAAGGACGCAAACTCCTTTCTTTTCGCAGGCGTCATATTTTTCATTCTTCTTTCAGCAATCTGCGATACAAAGCTTTCGTCCAGGGGAGCGCACACAATCAAAATCATTTTCCGCACTAAATCCGGATATTTATTGGCCGTCAGTCCAGCCAGGCACCCCAGGAATGACCTATCAAAAATACGGGCGGGCTGCAAAACGCTTCAATTTGATCCCTTAACTCCTTGATAAGCCCATCTAATGAGAAACGGGCGGCATTGGCTCGATAACCCCGCTTCCGGCATAGCCTCTATATCTCCAGCCAACCCCGCCAGGCTGACCAAAGCGTCTGGTCCGCCATGCACCGCAACAATTGTGTATGGTTTGCGGCCATATACCCGCATGTTCATTACGAATTAGTTTCCCATGCGCTTATTTTGCTTAAATTTAGTACTAAGCTAGCCTCCATTACATCGCGCTTTGATTCGAGACAATCATAGCTTAGGAATGAAAACAGCGTCACTGTCCCTAAGTTTCCACTCTCCGGAAACATCACAATGAGAGGCTCCAAGCTCAACATGAAGCATTGCGATGCCGCAGTCAAGCATGCCGTACCCAAAATTGTTGGATATACACCTGACAATAATTTTGTCGTTTTTTATCTCAAAGCTCCAGGGCTGCGCATTTACCGCCGAAGGGGCTATTCTTGCGCATTCAAGCGCGCGCTGCTGCCATTCCGGAAGGCCAATAAGCTCATCCTGAGTCAAGCTGGTAAGCTTATCCAGAGATCTTCTCGGCCGACCTGCATATTGTTCTCCAGGCAACCCTATTGGCGTTATGCATGAAACCCGCTCCTGATGTAAAAGCCTAGTCCTCTTTTGAGCAAGTTTCTTTTTGTACGAAGCTCCAAGCCAGCATGTGCCCAGGCCCATGGCGCAGCATTCTAGTATAAACGCTTCCCCGAGGTAGCCTATCATTCTTGGATCCGTATCCTTCTCGGCTATAAACGCGGCATAGTGCGACGCCCCCTTAACCTTGCCATACCACAGAAAAATTGGCGTAAATATATCCGCATCCTTGCCCAGCTCTATTCTAACTCCGTTTCTTGAAAAACTTTTTGCAATTTCTTTGAGGGCATCAAGCTCTTCTTCGGATGGTTCTCCATCATATTTTCTTACCGAGAACCTCTGTGAAGCAACCATGTACCAGCGTTCCATACCATATTCCATATATACATCCCCTTTTCATTCTGGTAGTACGGTATTATAGCCGTATCAACACTCCAGCATAGGCTTGAGATACTGGCCGGTATAGCTTTCGCGGCAGTTTATTACCTCCTCCGGCCTGCCGCAAACAACAACCTCGCCTCCCCTGTCGCCGCCTTCGGGGCCCAAGTCTATTATGTAATCAGCTCTTTTTATCACTTCAAGGTTATGTTCTATGACAAGCACCGAGCTTCCGCCCTCACACAGCCTATCCAGTATATACAATAGTTTCTGCACATCGGCTACGTGCAGTCCCGTCGTGGGCTCGTCCAAGATATAGAATGTCTTCCCCGTGTTTCGCCTGGACAGCTCGGTAGCAAGCTTGATGCGCTGCGCCTCACCTCCGGATAGGGTAGTTGAGGGCTGCCCAAGCTTAATATAGCCAAGGCCAACATCGAGAAGGGTTTGAAGCTTGCGCGAAATTTTGGGCAGGCTTGAGAAAAACCCAAGCGCCTCCTCTACGGTCATGTCCAGCACATCATAGATGGATTTCCCTTTATACTTAACCTCCAGCGTTTCACGGTTATACCGCTTGCCTTTGCATACCTCGCATGGAACGTATACGTCCGGCAAAAAGTGCATTTCTATCTTTATTATGCCGTCCCCTTTACAGGCTTCGCACCTGCCGCCCTTAACGTTAAAGCTGAAACGGCTCGTTGTATATCCACGCATCTTTGCGTCTTGTGTCATTGAAAACAGGTCGCGGATAAGATCGAAAAGGCCGGTATAGGTCGCGGGATTGCTTCGGGGCGTCCGTCCAATTGGGGACTGGTCAATATCAATTACTTTATCAAGATGCTCAAGCCCGCTGATCGACTCGTATCCGGCCGACCTTGTCTTGGCGCGGTTAAGTTCCCTTAAAAGCGTCTTTTTTATAATCCCATTTACCAGGCTTGATTTGCCCGATCCGGAAACTCCCGTAACACAGGTAAACATTCCAAGTGGAATATCCACGTCTATGCCTTTAAGGTTATTTGCCTTAGCGCCGCGTATTGACAGCCATTTTCCATTTAGCTCGCGCCGCTTTTCAGGAATGTCTATTTGCTTTTCGCCGCACAGGTATTGTCCGGTTATCGACTCGTTGCATTCCATTATATCCGACAGCGTGCCCTTGGCCACTATCTCCCCTCCATGTGCTCCCGCACCAGGCCCAATATCCACCAGATAGTCCGCTTCACGGATTGTCTCCTCGTCGTGTTCAACAACGATCAGCGTGTTTCCAAGATCGCGCATGCTCTTTAATGTGCGCAAGAGCCTTGCGTTATCCCTTTGATGCAGTCCGATGCTGGGTTCGTCAAGTATGTAGAGCACCCCAACCAGGCCCGAGCCTATCTGAGTGGCAAGCCTGATCCTCTGCGCCTCTCCGCCGGACAGCGACGCAGCCGACCTCGAAAGCGTAAGATAATCAAGTCCCACGTCGATAAGGAATCCAATTCTTGAGTCTATCTCCTTGATGATCTGTTCAGCGATTATTCTCTGGCTGTCCGTAAGGCGCAGCGAACCTATGAATGCACGCGCGTCTAAAACCGTTAGGTCGTTCACCTGTGCAATCGACCTTTCATTCACGGTTACGGCCAAACTTTCGGGCTTAAGGCGCTTTCCATGACACTCAGGGCATGGTATCTGGGACATGTAGGACTCGATCTCCCGTTTCATGTAATCCGATTGGGTTTCATGGTATCTGCGCTCAAGATTGCTGATTACGCCTTCAAAAGCGGCGTCGAATTCACCGCTGCCATAGTCGCGCTTATACTTTATATGCAGCTTACGCTCGCCCGTTCCATAGAGCAAAACGCGCTTAACCTCTTCTGAAAGCTCTGCCCAGGGCGTATCCAGCGAAAAATCATATTCCTTAGACAGCGCTGTGAAATACATCCGTGCCATAGTGTTGCTGCTGTCGCTCTGCCAGCCGCTTACGCTTATCGCGCCATTAAGAAGACTCCTTCTTTCGTCCGGAACTACAAGCGATGGGTCAACCCTCATAAGCATTCCTAAACCCGTACAGTGGGGGCACGCCCCAAAGGGATTGTTGAATGAAAACATTCGCGGTGTAAGCTCCTCTATGCTTATACCGCAGTCCGGGCATGAATAATTTTGAGAAAAAAGTATTTCCTCGCCGCCTATTATATCGAGTTTGGCAAGGCCTCCGCTAAATGCAAAGGCGGTTTCAAGGGAGTCGGACATCCTGGTGTCAATGCCTTCCTTTATGATAAGCCTGTCCACCACCACTTCAATCGTATGCTTAATATTTTTGTTAAGTTGGGGAGTTTCGTTTATGTCATAAACCTCGCCGTCAATCTTCACCCTGACATATCCATCCTTGCGTATCCGGTCAATCAGTTTCTGGTGTTCTCCCTTTCTGGCCCTTACAGCTGGAGCGATAATCTGAATGCGGGTTCCCTGCGGCAGCTGGTTGATCTGGTCTATAACCTGGTCGACAGTCTGACGTTCTATGGGCTTTCCGCATTTAGGGCAGTGCGGCTTTCCTATTCTTGCAAACAAAAGCCTCAAATAGTCGTTGATCTCAGTAACCGTGCCTACGGTTGAGCGCGGGTTATTTGACGTGCTCTTTTGGTCTATTGATATTGCCGGCGATAGTCCCTCAATATAATCTATATCGGGTTTTTCCATCTGCCCCAGGAATTGACGCGCATAGGATGAAAGCGACTCAACATAGCGCCGCTGCCCTTCCGCGTATATTGTATCAAAGGCAAGCGACGACTTGCCCGAACCTGACAGGCCTGTAAAAACTATCAGCTTGTTCCGAGGCAGTACTAGATCAACGTTTTTCAGGTTATGCTCCCTGGCTCCTTTTATTACGATATCGTCTAACACGTTTTAACCTCTTTACTTTCTGGTGCGCTGGCGTGCCGCACGCTTGCTCCCCGGTGTCCCGGGGGCGGTTTTCTTAACGCCCTGCTTGTCCTTGCCCTGAAGCTCATATATATTGTCACGAAGCTTTGCCGCCTGCTCAAACTCAAGCTCCTGCACAGCCTGCTTCATCTCTTCTTCCAGTATTCTTATGCGCGCTTCCCTCTCCTCATCGGGCAGCTTCTCTGCCCTGGAGCGGGCTGACGCGGAGATTTCAAGAACTTCATGCACCCTCTTTACGATGCTCCTTGGAGTTATCCCATTCTCTTCGTTATATTGCTTCTGCTTGTTTCGCCTTCGCTCTGTTTCGTCTATAGCTCTTCTCATTGAATCGGTTATTTCATCTGCATACATGATTACCCTTCCCTCAGAGTTCCTGGCAGCGCGCCCAACGGTCTGAATCAGAGAGGTATCCGATCTTAAAAAGCCCTCCTTGTCCGCATCCAGTATGGCGACAAGCCCTACTTCGGGCAGATCCAGGCCCTCTCTGAGCAAATTTATTCCCACAAGAACGTCGAATTCTCCCAGACGCAGATCCCTTATTATTTCCATGCGCTCCATTGTAGCTATCTCGGAATGCATATAACGCACGCGCACTCCCATTCCATCAAGATACTCCGTAAGCATTTCGGCCATTTTCTTTGTCAGTGTCGTGACCAAAATACGCATTCCTTTGCCGGCTGTGGCCCTTATCTCTCCGAGCAGGTCGTCAACCTGCCCTGTAACCGGCCTTACGCTTATTTCAGGATCAACAAGGCCTGTTGGTCTGATTATCTGTTCAGCCACCACTGAGGAATGCTCAAGCTCAAACGCTCCAGGTGTTGCGGAAACGAAAACCACCTGGTTGATTCTATCCTCAAACTCGTCAAACTTCAAGGGCCTGTTGTCATAAGCAGACGGCAGCCTGAAGCCATATTGAACCAGCGTTTCCTTTCTGGCCCGGTCTCCGCGGTACATTCCCCTGATCTGCGGCAGAGTAACATGCGACTCGTCGATTATCATCAGGAAATCGTCTGGGAAATAATCCAAAAGGGTAAAGGGAGGGTCGCCCGGACGCCTGCCGTCGAAATATCTGGAATAGTTTTCAATGCCCTGACAATACCCGATTTCCTGCATCATTTCAATATCATATAAGGTGCGCTGTTCAAGCCTCTGCGCCTCTACAAGATCCCCATTGTCCTTTAGACGCTCTATCTGCTTCCACAAATCCCCCTCAATGTCCCCAATAGCCGTTCTCAGCTTTTCGTGTCCGGTAGCATAGTGTGACGCTGGAAAGATTACAGCATGAACCATGTCCAAAAGCATTTCGCCAGTAAGCGGGTTTACCTCGCTGATCCGCTCTATCTCATCGCCGAAAAACTCTATGCGTATGGCTTTGTCCATTAAATTCATCGGAAATATCTCTAGGACGTCGCCCTTTGCCCGAAATGTTCCCCTTGCAAAGTCGAATTCATTGCGCTGATACTGGATATCCACCAGCCGCCTCATGACGGTGTCGCGGTCGGCAGCCATGCCTTTCCTTAACGACACGCTTAGATTAAGGTACTCCTCAGGATCGCCAAGCGCATAAATGCATGAAACCGATGCGACTATTATCACATCCCTGCGTTCGTTAAGAGCGCATGTGGCGCTGTGTCTCAATCGGTCAATCTCCTCATTAATCGTCGCTACCTTTTCAATATAGGTATCCGAAGCAGGTATGTAAGCCTCGGGCTGGTAATAATCATAATAGGACACGAAATACTCAACCGCGGAATCGGGGAAAAACTCCCGCAGCTCAGAGCAAAGCTGGGCCGCTAGCGTCTTGTTATGAGCTATAACCAGGGCAGGCCTTTGAACCCGCTCAATGATATTGGCCATTGTAAACGTTTTGCCCGATCCTGTAACTCCCAAC
>CAYSKA010000075.1:0-7307 GCA_964431505.1 uncultured Oscillospiraceae bacterium | reverse complement strand
CTTCCGCAGTCTATGCCCAGGTATGCCCTTCCCCTGTATCTTTCTGGCGGCGCCTCCGCTACCGTTGACATCGAATGCCGGCGTTTAAAATCCGTATACTCGCTTTCACTTCTAAACAAAGGCGCAATACACCCTTTCCTCTGATTGGTTGCCGCCGCCGTCTCCAGGCTGGTCATCAGCGCGCTGAACGTATAAGGCTTATCCTGCTTTGACGCATACAGGGCGGCCCCTATCGCAACGGCGTACAGCCCGTAATCAGGGAAAACCGCGTCCTTGGCGTCAAGCTTCAGCGTATCCACGAAACGTTCCCTCAGACCTCTGCTGTAATATAGGGGACCGCCAAGGAACATCACCTTGCCGTCTATGTTCCTTCCCTGCACCAGTCCGGCTATCGTTTGATCGACCACCGCCTGATAGATGCTTGCCGCAACATCCTCCTTGCGCGCGCCCTGGTTAAGCAGCGGCTGTATATCCGTCTTGGCGAACACGCCGCACCGCGAGGCAATCGGATAGATCCGCTCATGGCCCATGCTCAGCCCGTCAAGTTCCTGAGGCGTTACGTTCATAAGCGTAGCCATCTGGTCTATAAACGCACCTGTGCCCCCAGCGCAGCTTCCGTTCATCCGTTCGTCAATGGCGCCCTTAAAAAAGATGGCCTTCGCATCCTCTCCGCCCAGCTCGATTACAACGCTCGTGTCAGGCTCAAGCTCCCTTACGGTTTCAGCTGTGGCGTATACTTCCTGTACAAAGGGTATGCCAGCCGCCCTGGCAACCCCAAGGCCGGCGGAACCCGAACATGCAACATAGACAGGAACATCGCCAATATATTTCTCGGCGCGCCTCAATAGCTCGGCAGCCTTTTCCCTCACATGTGAAAAGTGCCGTTCATATAACTCAAAGGTTATTATGCCGTCCTGGACAATAACGATTTTAGCGGTAGTAGATCCAATGTCTATTCCGACAATCAATTTCTTTCCCGTATTTAACTTAGAGATCACCATATTTTCCATTTGCTCTCCATTTTACGTTCGGCTGCGCCGCCTGTCAAAACCTTTTTTTATTCTATAGGTGCTTTTGGATATTAAGACCTGACTCAGGCGCAGTAAGAGCAATGCCGTTATATTGCAAAAAGCCCTAAATTACGAACATATTAAGGATAACAATCATTAATCTTTTAATCAAGCAATAATTTAAGGCAAATGTGAACATTGAGATTTTATGTCAAGCAGAGCCTCAAAATAAATAAGGCCGCAGAGAGCGGTCTGCAACCTTATTTTCCGTTTAGCGATTGATATTAGTCCATGAACCCTATGGGAGGTATTTCATGCCGCCTTATGATATGTAATCCAATATGGCCAATACGTCGTTTGTGTCCACCACGCCGTCCCCATTACAGTCGGCAAGTATCAAAGCCAGTTCAGCGTCGCCGACAAGGCCGTTGCAGTAGCGCAGAAGCAGGTTAGCATCGCTTGCGCTTATTACCCCGTCAAGGTTTACATCGCCTATATAAACCTCCACACTCATTGCCAGATACGGGCGGCTCAGAATCTTGATTGCGTCATTGTTATCGACTACGCCGTCCCGGGTAGCATCGGCAATGCGTTTGTGCAGATCAGAAATCAGATCAAAATCACCGCGAAGATATCTTAGGATATACAGCGCGTCGTCGCTGTTGACCCTTCCATCCAGATTTGCATCTCCCTCTATCAAATACATTCTTCCAAAGGAATGGGTTTCAGCAGCATTTGATACCGGAATTATTGATATAAACACTGTAAAAGTAAGAGCCAGGGCTAATAAAATCCTGATTTTTTTCATTTTAATGTTCTCCTTTACTAAATATTTCGTTTTGTCAGTTTATCTATGACAGATAATCCAGTATTGCCAATACATCGTTTATGTCTATAACGCCGTCCGCATTGCAGTCGGCAAGTGTTATAGCAATTTTGCCGCGCCAGTCTGCCTGTCCATTCAAACTCGTCAAAAGCAGATTCGCGTCCCTTGCGTCAATTATTCCGTCAAGGTTCACATCCCCAATAGTATAGGCCGTGCGGTGGCGCTGAACTACCCCATCCTCAAGAATTAAAATGGCATCGTCCATATCAACCGCGCCGTCCCAGTTTGCATCAGCAATGGAACGGTGCGTATCCGAAAGGAAGCTCCCGCTCCCGTTTAAATAGTTTAGGATAAAAAGCGCGTCGTCGCTGTCTATCGTTCCGTCAAGGTCAGCGTCTCCCTTGTATATCATCTTTGTACCAAACGGGAGCGGTATGGCCTTGGCCGCTCCGGCATAGGGTATAATGGACAATACGGCCAGCAGGCACATTGCCAACGCAATTATAATTCGTGGTTTTCTGATCATTTTTCTCCCCCTTGCTTATTTAAGACGCTGCCAGATAGTCCAAAAGGGCATATACGTCGTTTATGTCCACCGTGCCGTCACGGTTGAAATCAGAGGGAGGGAGCGCCATTTCGCCTATGCCCACGCTGCCGCTGCAATATTGAAGCAGCAGGCTGGCATCCGCCGATGTGACTGAACCGTCTAAGTTTACATCCCCAAGCTTGATTGCCTTAAGAAATGGACTGACTATATTGCCCTCTAGAATCGCGATAGCATCATCTATCGTGATAAGCTTATCATCATTCGCATCTGCACGGGTGTTGTGTATGTTGGATAACAGGGTAACCTCGCCCTTCAAATATTTTAATATAAATAACGCGTCGTCCGAATTAACCGTGCCGTCAAGGTTCGCGTCGCCGACAGCTATCGATACAAACAGTACTGGCGTAGCAGCGCCTGCAACAGGCGTTATGGCTATGATCATTGCAATGCAGAGTGCAAAGATAAAGATATTTCTCCTCTTAAACATATTATCCACCTCCTCAACTTAAATACAAAATCACGCCGCCAGATAATCCAGCAGCGCGTATACGTCGTTGATATTTATTGCGCCGTCTTCGTTGAAGTCCGCGAGCGGAAGCGCGATTTCCCCAATTCCCACGCTGCCGTTGCAATACTGAAGCAGCAGGCTGGCGTCAGCGGCCGTTACCACGCCGTCAAAGTTTACATCTCCATTTTTGCATATGCGTGCTTTGTGATATGGATCGTCTATACTCTCAAGGATGCGTATCGCGTCATCTATGTTAATAACGTCGTCCCCTGTTACATCCGCAATATCGAGGTGGAGATCTGACAGGAACTGCACCTCGCCTTTTATGTATTTGAGTACAAACAACGCGTCGTCAGAATTAAGAACCCCATCAAGGTTTGCATCGCCAAAGGTAATGCTATGTATACGGATGAACTGATCTGCCATAACTGCCGGGGCCATGGAAACCAACATAGCAACGCATAACAATATAGCCAATAAATTTCTTTTCTTTAGCATTTCTTATTTACTCCCTCTGTTTTTAGGGGAACGCTTACAGGATAAACCTGAGTGCGGTTAAATTTTTGATGCAGCAATATCGCAGCAAACAATCATTATCACCGCAATAACCCATATTACGGGCCATTGTAATCAAGATTTACACTTTTTTCTATTCATCCAAATCAACGCTGTGTAATTATTGACAAGATCGGCATTAAGCCTATTTTTTATCACCCCCAGTTTGCCATCCTTAACATAACCGATGTGAGCATTGCACGGATTTGCAATGCTGCTGAATTCCTGTTGCATACCCCCAAGTATGGTAAAAGCTTAACACATGTGTCGTGAAATGTAAATACACATTGTATTACAATAAGCCGTGATCTTTTTGCAAAAATTGTCGGATATGGGCGAACGTGTTCCGCTTAAATGATCTTTATTTTAATTATAATGTCTGCTGTTGGAGCTTACGGATTAAGACGCCTGCCGCACTATCAGCTAAACTGGATGCTTAATAAGCAAAATTGCTTAATCAATGGTGATGGGATATGCCAAAAAGCATCAATACTTTTCTACAACAAACAAGGCATGGATTCCTTCCATGCCTTTGAATAAAAATTTGGCAAAACGCGATAGTAATTTATTCCCTGCTCCTCGTGCCTGCTCCGCGCCTTTTGGGCGTAACCACAACGCGTCTGTTTGGCTCCTCCCCCTCGCTGTGCGTGCTTACATGAGGGTTGTTTTGCAGGGCTGAGTGCAGTATCCTGCGCTCATACGGATTCATAGGCTCCAGCGCTTTTGCCCTGCCTGACGACCTTACCTGCGAGGCTACCTTTCTGGCAAGTCCTGTCAAGGTTGCTTCCCGCTTTTTTCTATATCCCTCCGTATCCACGGTTACCCTGCGATAGCCCGATTCACGGCGGTTCTTGTTTGTCACAAGCGACGTAATATATTGAAGCGCATCCAGCGTTTCGCCCCTGTAACCGATTAAAACTCCTTTGGAGCTGCTGTTTATACGAATCATTAGGGCTTCATCGTCCGCATATGCGCTCAGTTCACCTTCAATTCCCATTAGCTTTACCGCTTCAGCCAAAAATACCGCTCCAGGCTCATCCTGCGCAGCTTTTACACTGTATTCACGCTCTTCGGGGTCAATATTCGCTGCATTGTTGGATCTGTTATCAGGCTTCCTTTCAGCCGGCCTGATTCTTTCATTTCTGCGGTCCTGATTGACCGGCCCAGTACTTTTAACGGTTCCATCACCGCTATTTTGAAGCTCGGCGCTTCTCTCCGTATGCTTGGTATTGTCGACGGCAACGCTTTCTCTTTGCTGTTTTGGTCCCTCGGCCCTTAAATTGTGTTCTCCCGCTGCAACAGGCTTTGACCCATTACCCGAATCCCGCTCAGAAGCCTTTTTGGGGGACTGACGAACAGGTACAGCCGCATTGGCTCCCGCACCGTCGTTATTCTGCTTTGGTCCTTCCGCCTCTTTCCTTTTCAGCTCATCCCTGCGCTCAGAAGGTCTGCTGCCGCGCTCGTGCCTTCGGAACAGCTCGGAAAAGTCCGGAACCTCCACCTCTTCAGCCGCTTTCTGAACAAGCCTTACAATGGCGGGTTTGGCCCCAAAGCCCAATATGCCCTTTGTCTCCTGCTTTATTATTTGTATCTCGACCTCGTCGATGGAAATCTCAAGCTGCTGCAATCCCTTAAAGATTGCCTCGTCAACGGTTTTACCGCTGACCTCTATGGATTTCATATCCATTATTTGCCCCCCTTAACATCCGCCATGGCAACGCGCGGATATTTCTTATTGAGTACCAAGTTAATCACTATCATTATTACATTGCTCAAAAACCAATAGATTGCAAACGCCGCGTTATTGCTCAGACACGCTATGAAGCTTATCACGGGGAATATATACATCATCATCTTTCCTGATTGCTGCTGCTGCTGGTTAGATGACTGCCCCGCCGAATTAGGCTGCGTCAGCTTTGAGGACAGGAACATCGAGCCTCCTGCGAGCAGGGGCAACAGGAACCATCCGTTATTGTGCCCTGCGTAGAGTCCGGAAAGCGGGGCTGTAAGCTCGTTATACTTAGCTACGGCTCCCTGGCTTGCGATGAAATTCCATATCGTCTGGACTTCCCCGTCAACAACCATGCTGCTCCTTACCGCCATTCCCAGGTTTTCAAACACCGTAAGCATCTCGGGGTTTGATTTAAATAACAGCAGCCTCGGCAGATCGGCAGTTTGAAGGAACGACTGTGCGCCCATGATCACGGGAGACATCCCGTTGTCAGCCTGCCAGATGTTATTAACCCAGAGGAACTTGAAGCTTAGGAACATCTCCTTTGCCGCGTCCATATCAGAGTTGGCCGTAAGCAGCAGCTCTACCATCTGCTCATGTCCCCAATAGCGAAACGCGTTAAAGAAGCATATAAACAAGGGAAACGTGATAAGCATCGGAAGGCAGCTGCTCCACATGCTGACCCCCGCTGTTTTCATAAGCTTACGCTGTTCTATCTGAAGCTTTTGGGGATTGTCCCTGTATTTCGAGTTGATTTTATCCAGTTCCGGCTGCAACGCCGCCATCTTAGATGTTGATTTACGCGTCTTTATATCTGAAAACAGGGTAATGCCTTTAAGCACCAGCGTGCAGATGATTATGGTAAGTACGGTATGTTGAAAGGCAACATTTTGAAATATCCATTTCATACCTTCCAGAAACCAGTTTGTAAGAAAAAATGCGCCCTCCAAGGATGCGTCCTCGCTTTCGTATTATTCGTCTTAAGCCGGCCTTCGCCGCTTCAATCGTTTTTTTTAGTGGTTTTCGTCTTGTACGGCCATTCGTCAGGCACAGGGTCATATCCTCCCGCCATAAAGGGATTGCATCTTAGTATCCGGCGAACGCCAAGCAAAAGCCCTCTCCATGCGCCATATCGGCGTATTGCCTCCATGGCGTACTGCGAACATGTGGGAATATACCGGCATGACGATGGCAACAGCGGCGATACAAACCGCCTGTAGCCCTCGATCAGGCCTAAAAGGATTCCTTTCAAGCCCCGCCTCCGCCGTCTTTAATCAATGACGCGTTTTCCAGCAGATACCTTACAGAACCCCTGACGTCTTCAAACGCCATGTCCTTAATCGCGTCGCGCGCAATGAAGATAAGGCTATAGCCGGGCTTTAGCTCGTCCAGCATAGGAGCAAAGGCTTCCCTTAGCCGGCGCTTGACCCGGTTTCTTGTTACGCTGTTTCCGATTTTTTTGCTTACTGAAAACCCAACGCGGATTGAGCCGTGGCGGGCACGCTGCCATACCAGTACCATTGCCCGACATTTCTGTGACCTGCCTGCACGGTAAACGTAACGGAACTCTTTATTTCGCTTAAGAGAAAAACAGCGCTTCACTTTACCCTTTCAAAAATGTTTCTTCGTTGACAGCCTGAAGCCCAGTCCTGAATTCGGCGATTCCACCTGCAAACGGCCGATTCTCGGTTTTCGGCAGCCTGAGAATCATATACAAAATACAGTCCGGTTATTTTTGGAAAACCATTCTGACAGGCTGCTTTTCCTCCGTATGCCGCCGGCTATTGAATATCCGTTCACCGGCGGCCCCTCCCCTGTTCAAACGCAGCAGCGCGCCGTAAGCCTCCCCGCTTATTTTAAGCGGACAGCCTTTTCCTGCCCTTTAACCTTCTGCGGGCAAGCACGTTCCTTCCGTTTTTCGTCTTCATGCGCTGACGGAACCCGTGAACCTTTTTTCTCTGCCTTTTTTTAGGCTGATAGGTATTAATCATTGTGATACACCTCGTTTTCAAATTATGTTGATCTATGAAAAGGGCGTGTTCCAAAAGAACCCGGCCCCATTCCATGCTAAATTTCGCGTGGACACAAACCGACGCTTATTGATTATATCGGGTTCTTGACAGCTAGTC
>CAYSKA010000074.1:0-7322 GCA_964431505.1 uncultured Oscillospiraceae bacterium | reverse complement strand
CGGCCGAATGATCATTTTCAAACATGTTTAGGATGGCCTCCCACAACAGCTCCAGATCCTCCTCAGAGAAGCCGGTCGTTTTACGGGCAAGATTTGCTGATACATAGCCCTCCGCCCTGTAAAGCGCATAGGGGATTATGCTCTTTCTGCCCATCTCCGTGCTCTTTTTTTCGGTATCCTCTTCCTTTGTAATCGCAACGCGGGTGATGGTAACCTCCTGGCTTATTACAGGGTCTATGCTGCGCGCAAACCCGATTTGCACAGGTCCGCGCACCTGGCCGCAATTCAGCATCGCTTTTACAAAGGTGGTCATAACCGCTCCAAACGTACGTATATCAAAGAAATTTTGGCACATAAAGTCCCTGATCTTCCTGTCCAGGTCAGGATCGTTCTTTTTAGCATCCTTTACGTTACTCGCATTGATTCCAAGATATTCGTATGCGCTGCTGTCGCTTCGGTTGAGTGAAACATCCTCTTTTATATATATCTTATAGCCTGGCGCATCCTCCTTGACAGCTTCCACATAGTTTCTTATCTTACGCTTTATGCAGACATCCGTCACCAGGCCATATCCGCTTTCAGGATCCATCCTTGGCAGGTTGCCCGCATCCGGGTCGCCGTTTGGGTTCCCGTTTTCCACATCGAATAAAATTACAAATTCATACCTGTTTTTAATTACCTCTGACATCGTTATTCAGCCTCCTGCCCTTTATTTTCATTTGATTTGTTATCACTATCCTTTGGTCTCTTTTCATAGCGCTTCTCATTTTGATGATAATAACCTAAAACAAACATGCCCTGTTCCTCAAGCGAAAGCCGCTTGGGATAAGCGGCGCTCTGATGCTCCTCGGTCTGCACCTTTGACTGAAGTCCCGTTAACAGCTTTTCATAATGGATGACCATATTTTGATTCTTGATTTTTCTTATATGGCTGTTCTTTAATTTAAAAAGCACCGGAAAGATGGATGCCGGCGTGGCGCATGCTGCATTGAAGTACTTGTCCTTTATTGTGGCGTTTAATCCATTGTTTGCATCCTCCTGTATAGCCTCCAATACCGAAAACGTCCTGCCCAGCACATAGGCTACGTTATCACAGGCTTCGTTCAATCCCATAAGAATTTCCTCCTTATCGTAATTTTTATTTCTCAATAGATAGGCCTTGATGATTGCGGCCCTGCCACTGGTTATTTTAGAGCTGTTGGACTCCTCGTCGTCCTGCTCCGCGTGAATCCTGCCCAGGGTGTTAAGATACAGCGTCTCCGGATACCGCCCTCCCGATATCATTGCGCGGAATACGGAAGACGCCATGCTGGAAACGGGCTTTTTATCCTTTGACTTTTTATTTACAGTCTCCTGAAGCATTTTCCAGGCGCCAATGTATTTACGGGTGTCCCATGCGGGTCTCGCTATCTCCATCTCCTCGTAATGCTTCTTAAGGTGTACCAATATGTTTTCAAAGCTGTTCTGATAGAAAAACCTGATGGCCAGCCTTGCCGCGTTGGGCGCTATCGCCAATATGTAAAACCGCTGATCCAACGTTATACCGTCAATAACGCTGTCAACGTCAACGGCCTTTCCCCCCTGCAGTTTTTTGAACACGCCGTCAACGATCTCATAGTTATCCTCCTTCGGCTCTGTTACAGCCGAAAAGATGTTTTGATATTCTTCATTTCCATCCTCAGACCAATAAACGATCGTGGCATCTCCTATTACGGTGGAGTGCTTGGAGTCTGATATAAGCTGATTAAGGGCGGTGGTATACGCATAAGCAGCATATGTGCCTATCGGAGCATTGAAACTTTGCTTTTTTTCATATGATTCAAAGGAAGGATCATTGAACGACACAAGCGAAGCTCCGCTGGACTGGGCCCCCCGAACCCCCTTTACATTTCCGTGTATTCTAGCTATCTTGGAACGCCTGCCCGTTATCAGACAGGTCCCCTCGTCTTCACCATCCGCCTCGGCGCGTGCAAGATGGCGTTCCCAGGCGTCCCTTATGGCCTTGTCCTCATGAGCGTAATCAGAGTTAGCTATATCAAAAATCAAATTGCCGCCCGACATCATTTCATCCAGATAAGCGCTTAAAGCGGTATTATCCTTTGCCGTTTCTGGATTCCAATTTTTAAAATAGTTTTTTACCGCTTTTGCGGCGGCACTGTCCACTGAATCCAATAGCTCCAGGTGTTTCTCCTTAGCACATTTAAAGCATTCCAGCGAGCGGCCAGGCTTTCCCTTGTTGTCTATACCCAGGATGTAGCTTGTATTATCGCATAAAAAATTGGCTGTTACCTTTATGGTGCGGGTTGTAACCATTTCCGGAACGATCAGCAGCTGAGGTTCTTTTATGATCTTGCTGCCGCCCTTCTTTTGCTGGATTTCAATATCGTTTGTCAGCCTGATTACGTCCAAAAGCTCTCCGGATTCGGAAATTCTCAGGGCAAACGAAACCTTGGCCCTGCACCAGCCCGGTCTTGTGATACGTCCCTTGCTTTCAAGCGCTTCATAATATTGAACCAATGACTGCAATATCATCGTATCACCTCGCAGTTACTCAAATCCAAAACCCCGTTTTTCAGCACCGCGCGAAAGAACATGGGCTGGATATTTTCAGGATCAGTGTAATCTAAATCATACAGCATATATCCCAAATCCCTTTCCGTGTCCGGATACGCAGTTTTAACCTCATCCCCCTCAAACAGCTCAAACTTTGCCGGAAACTCCCTGCAGCCAAAATACGGGGTATGATAACACTGCCCCTTTCTGAGGCGCCGCATGATTATATCCTTAAACTTGCCGGAGTTGTCGGATTCGTTTGCTTTGTCGGTTAATTCGAAATGGGCGTCGATCACATATTCCACATCACTAAGCAGTATTGAGGCCCGCTGAACGATATTTTCCCTGCTGCTCACGTAAAGCTGCGTCTTTGCGCCATTCATTGCGCTTAGAGCGTTTCTGGAGGACAATTTGCCCTTGACCTCGTTTCTTCGTATGCTGGTATATTGAATCGGCTTCAATACATAAATTTTGTCAATGACCCAGCGTATGCCCGGATGCCAGTAGATAGCCTCAATAATACCTCTGGCGGCCGACGGCGTTATAATGTCGTAACTACACCGCTCCACCTTCATCTCCGGACGCGAAAACAGCGCCAGCTCTCCCCATGTCCTTATACTAACGCCTATACCCATCTGCTCCCTCCTTTCCATTCCAAGAAAATTATTTTATTTATTATTTGCGCCGTTAAAAAACCAACGCATCACCTCTGCTTACATTTATGATCAGCCCTTTATCTTTAGAGTACAGGCGCTTATCCCTCAGTATATATATTTCAAGACGGGGGTCCTCCAATAGGCCCGCGCCGCGGAGTGCTTCAAAATCGCTTTCATATATATTTACGCTGTATTGTCCGGCGTCCCTTGTCAGCGACCGGGTATGCTCCCCGCCTCTCAGGCACTTTGCTATATCGGCTGCAGCCTGTACGTCCTCATCTATTGAGGATTCAATGAATACCGTCCTGGTATTTTCTTCAATTAATTTAAATTCATCCGCTACGGATGCGAATGGAATGCGCAACCCCTGTTTAAAGTTATCTAAGATACCCTTTAAATCCAGCCCCTTTTCACCCTTATATTTATATAGCCTTTCAAAGTAATCTTTGATTGCCTCACAGGACATAACATCTTCATGGGACTCCATTATCTGCTTGGTCACGGAAACGGGCGTCTCCAAGCTACGGGGAATGTTTATGCCCTCTGTACTCGTTAGGCTGAATACGGTGGTTTCACACTTATCCCTATCCTTTTCTCCCTCGCGGTTGCACCGTCCGGCCGCCTGTATCATGGAGTCAACCCCTGCCAATTCCCTAAACACAGCGCTGAAGTCAAGATCCACTCCTGCCTCTACCAGGCTTGTCGCTATAAGCCTGCACGGCTTTTTATCCTCTAACCGTTTTTTGACCTCAGCCAGTATGCGGCTTCTGTGAACCGGATACATAAGCGTTGAAAGATGGTATATCCCGTCGCCCTCTAAAGCGTCGTAGATACGCTGAACCCGTTTACGGCTGTTGAGAATGCACAACACCTGATCCCGCTGTTTAAGGCGCTCTATCAGTTCCTCTTCGGAAATCTCTCCGATATGGTTTATGCTTGTGCGGCGAAAAAACTCATACTGCCCTGTCGGGTCAGGACAGATTTCAACGGGTTTGAATTCTCTTGAAAAAAGTTTCCCTAAGGCCGGCTGGGTTGCCGTGCATATTACCGCGGTGCCGCGATAATTATATACCAGTTCGGCTATTGCCTGCAAGCATGGCTTTAAATACTGGGTGGGAAGCATCTGCGCTTCATCAAATACTACCACGCTGTTTGCAATATTATGTATCTTGCGGCATTTTGATGTATTATTGGAAAAGAGCGACTCGAAGAACTGTACATTTGTGGTTACAATTACGGGCATGTCCCAATTTTCGGCAGCAAGCTGCATAAGGTCGAGCTCATCGCCGCCTTTTTTATAGGTTGCATTTGAGTGATGCTCTAAGACGTTGCTTTTTCCTAGTATATCTTTAAATACCCCCGCGTTCTGCTCGATAATGCTCGTATACGGGATGACATAGATTATGCGCTCCATCCCATTTTCAACAGCGTGCTGAAGCGCAAACGCTAGGGATGATATCGTTTTTCCGCCGCCGGTTGGAACTGTCAGCGTAAAAAGGCCCCGATCAGAACGCCCCTTGTCTAGACAAGCCTTTAATATCGCAGTCCGCCTTCCATTCACCGTATTCAGGTCATTATTTTCCAGCCATGACCTGATTTTATCATTTAGTTTTTCATATAGAGTTAGGATACTATCGTAGCCGCCCCTTTGAACGGCGCCGTTTGACATAAAATTCTCCGTGTCTAAACGGTCGGCGTCCACCAGGCACGAAAAGATCATGCGGATAAGGAACGCTGCGCTAAACCCCTGAATATCCTTATCTAGAGACTTTAATGGAATTCTAGGGATTTTTGGAATAGCTATCTCCTGCTTGTACGCCTGGTAATCGTCGAGCTGCTTTTTCAACCTACCCTTTAGCGTTGGAACTCCGCCTACGTCGCTGTCCAAGCCAAAATCCAGTAACCCTGTATGGTGGCCGGATATGCAATATTGGGCGCAATATGAAGCGATAGCAAGCCCCATTTCCGACTTTGAAGCCTCCTTCGCTCCCGCGGTTGCGTGGTCGACTTTAGAACCGCCCCGTAGGCGCTTTTGAAAGCCTTGCGAGTATTTGCCCATGTCATGAAGCAGGCCGCAGGCATAGCCCAATTCCCTGTTGTTAAACGCGTTTGCAAACTTTCCGGCCAACTCCGCCGTTGCTAATGAATGGTCAAGTATTGTTTGTTCGCGTGTTCCGTCCTTGCTTATATGAGCTAACATCTTATCGGATTTAATGGACATAATTCTCAATTTTTCCTTATGTTTGTTGATTTTATTGTATCACAATTTTAGCCACTGGTCAACAAATAACTTTATATTATCTTAAGTATTCATATATATTCGCTTAAATAAGCGTATCAATGTAGTGTCTAGTCAAACCAGAATACAAAACATAACGGTTTTCTTTGATTAGAAGCGAAAATATATAATCAATCCCTTCAAATGCGCACCCCCGTCTCTTTCCTTGCGCACAAATTGAGGCCGCCGGCAACGCCTGCTCCCCAGTGCCTATAACGCCTACTCCCGAACCGGAGGATTCCTGCCACCGGCACGGTAGGCCTGGCTGCAATCGGAATCGTTACAATTTTGACGGGTGCACGGGCCAATCTGTTCAGTAAGCATTACAACAAATAAATTCTCTAATGGAGTATAAATGGGTTTAATGTAAGGAATATGCTGCATGACCTCTATTTCACTCTAGGATGCATTTCCTAACACCGATATTGCTGAGAGCAAACTAACTAGGCGGTTATGCAACAAAGACAGCGTGTATTGGTATGTACGCGTTATCTTATTTCAATGTTTTTTTACTTTTTCTTTCGTGATTTTTATGGAGCATTTTCCATCTATATATTAAAGTAATATCATCAACAATATTTACTTAACGCGCAGGCTTCTCCAATGCCCTCTTCTCCTCTAAATACAGCTTCTCAAGCATTTCCTTCGCGTCATGTTGGATATAGCCGTCTTCCTTTTCAAGCATGCGTTCCAACGGCTTGATACTCTTTTCACGGTCTTCCCACTCCATTCCCTCAAGTTCTTCTTTAAGATATTTCACACCTAAGTATCTTACATTATAATTTTCATTCTCAAGCGCCTTGAGTATATTATTAAAACACTCCTCTTTACCAAGTTTACATAGTTCGTTATAGTATATTGTTCGCGCCCAGTCTTCTTTCTCCGTCCTTAATAAATCCTCGATGAATGATATACACTCCTGTATGCCATCGTCACCGCCTATGTTTCTAGCTACATCCGCTAGCGACATAACGGCATATCCTCTTACCAGGCAATTACTGTCCCCAGCCATTTCTTTTAAAGTGTTCTTTGTTCTGGAAAAATAGCTGATGCACATTGAGTCGCACGCGTTTGTACGAACAAGCGAATTCCTGTCCTTAGCCAACCTCAGCAATATTTCTTCTACCTTTTCATATGGAAACACCACCGCCGCCTCTGCCACATTATATCTTACCTCATAGTCGGGATCCTTTGAGTATCGATACATTCTGCCCATTATCCTTTCACTGCATCGTTTTCCATCCAGTCTCTCTAAAAAACTGATTTTCTTTCTTGTTGCCTTTTTCATTTATTTTACCCCCTGTTTATGTCAAATCACTATGTCAACGCAGAGCATATCCCATATCTTTCGATGATGATGTTCCTCCAGCTCCAAGAAGCAGTATACCCCCAAAACCCAGTATAATTATTGGCGCTACAATACGTACTTTATCTATGAAACGCTTTGGCAGCCAGTCGCCCCAATATCTGCTGAGAGACTATGTGCGGCGCGGACTCCTGCTACTACACATTTGCTTATCTATGAAGACAATCAAAAGGATAAAGCCACTCTCAGGGTTATACACCTTATCGCTAAAATATCAATATAAGGATATTCATTTCACGGAATATTGCCGAAGAATTATGAATTAAAACTCGAAATTATGCTATCTATAATGTTGCCGGCAGAATCACTTTTTATCACCCTATGTTAATTTTAACGAAAGATTAGTGTGCAAAAGCCCCTGAAACCTAATGGTTTCAGGGGCTTTTCCATGGTCTGGGTGAGAAGATTCGAACTTCCGGCCTCTTGAACCCCATTCAAGCACGCTACCAAACTGCGCCACACCCAGATA
>CAYSKA010000073.1:3435-7358 GCA_964431505.1 uncultured Oscillospiraceae bacterium | reverse complement strand
GGAATATGTCTTGCCGGAATTTATCCCCAAGGAGCTTTATAAAGCGAGCCACAGGCCGTTTACCACAGGGTTTTATTTTGGCAACCCAGGAAGCAGTGGGCAGGCGGTTGACAGCGGAGGATATGAGCAGGAGGGACGTATCATGGCCGTAGTTTTGGAATATGACGCTGTAAAACAGGAGGCATATATTGAGCAGAGGAACCGGTTTGCTGCAGGCGACATGTTGTCAATTCTTTCGCCAGGCGACATATTAAGGACTTTCAGGATAACGGGGATTAGGACGGAGGATGGCACTTTAGCTGATTCCGCCCCGCATCCTAAGCAACGGCTATATATTGAATGTCCGGAGCTGCTTAAAACGGGGGATATACTCAGGAGCGTTATATAAGCTCAAGCATTTGGCAGTCTCCGCCCCTATATAGCAGCAAAGCGGCCGGCTAAATCATATAATGTAAGCTTATTGGGAAATTTCGAAATTATATCCGTTTTTTCTATTGACAGTCGAAGCAGATTCATTTATAATCCTTTTGTTAAGCAGAGGCCGCCCGCTTCTCACCCGCCGGCTTAATGTCAGGCGAGGTCATGGCATCATATATTTGTATGGTATGATTAGCATTAGTGGGTGTTCTGCACCCACTATTTTTTATGGAGGTGTATACTCATTAGCAGTCAAGACCTTATGATCAACGAGGAGATCAGGGACAGGGAAGTAAGGCTCATAGACGAAAAGGGCAATCAGATGGGAATAGTGTCCATTGCGGCCGCCATGTCGATTGCGGACGAGAGGGGCCTGGATCTTGTCAAGATAGCTCCGCAGGTAACCCCGCCGGTGTGTAAGATAATGGACTATGGCAAATACCGTTTTGAACAGGGCAAACGGGAAAAGGAACAGCGTAAAAACCAGAAGATTATCGAAATCAAAGAGGTAAGGCTGTCCGCCACGATTGACACCCATGACATGGAGGTCAAAGCCAAAGCCTGCACCCGCTTTCTGCAAAACGGCGACAAGGTGAAGGTGTCTATACGCTTTAGGGGGCGTCAGATCACGCATGGCGATATCGGTCTTGAAGTGATGAATACCTTCTATGAGATGGTAAAGGACTATGCTGCAATCGACCGTCCTGCAAAGCAGGAGGGCCGCAACATGTTCATGATTTTAACGCCAAAAAATTAAAATATAAAGAGGAGGAACCACCCCATGCCCAAGATTAAGACTCACAGGGGTGCTGCAAAGCGCTTTGGCCTTACCAAATCCGGTAAGATCAAGAGAGGCAAGGCTTACAAAAGCCATATCCTGACCAAAAAGAGCACCAAGAGAAAACGCGGGCTGCGCCAGACCGGATTCATAGCAGACGTCGAAGCAAAGAAAATCCGCAAACTGATTCCGTATAAATAGATAAGGAGGGTACTATTATGGCCAGGATTAAAAGGGCAGTAAATGCCGTTAAGAAACGTCGCAAGATTTTTAAGTTAGCTAAAGGCTATTATGGGGCTAAGAGCAAGCAGTATCGCTCGGCTTCGCAGCAGGTCATGAAGTCCATGGCTTATGCATACGTCGGCCGCAAGCTTAAAAAGAGGGAATATCGCAAGCTGTGGATCGCGCGTATCAATGCAGGGGCGCGTATCTGCGGAACCAACTATAGCCGCCTTATAAACGGACTGAAGGTTGCTGGAATCGATGTCAACCGCAAGGTCTTAGCCGATCTTGCCGTGAATGACATGAACGCTTTCAGAGAGCTTGTGAACACAGCCATGCAGTCTATAGCATAATTGTTTTACATGGCCGCTTTCCCGTTCTCCAGGGAGGGCGGCTAAACGTATATCCAGAGGTTATGAACTAAATAATGATTATTGAAAGTACTAAAAATGAATTGATAAAAAAGGCTAGAGCGCTTTCAACCAAAAAAGGCCGCATGGAACAGGGCCTTCATTTTATTGAGGGTGAAAACCTTGTAAGAGAGGCTGTGGTCTCAGGCGCTGAGTTCTCAGACGCGTTTATTGAAGAGGGGCACGAGCTTATGGCTGCGGTGCTTTCCGGAAGCGGCGCAAACGTACATCTGGTAAAACGGAATGTTATGAAAAGCCTGACGAATACGGAAACTCCGCAATGGGTTTGCGCCACAATAAGAACGCCTGAAACCTCGGTTCCAAATGTTTATCCCGTGGGGTTGATTGTAATACTTGACCGAGTCCAGGAGCCAGGCAATTTGGGCGCGATAATAAGTACCGCCGACGCAATGGGCGCGTCAGGCATTCTTATAGGCGAGGGGTGCGCCGATCAGTTTGCACCAAAACCCGTGCGGGCCTCAATGGGGTCCATATACCATATTCCAGTATGGCGGGGAGATCTTCTTGAAGAACTAAAAAAGCTGAGCAGTACCCATGTTCTTATCTGTGCGCATTTAAAGGGAAATAGCGAACTTCCGGATCCAAACGAAAGCTGTGCCCTCATTATAGGAAATGAAAGTGCAGGCGTTTCAGACGATATTGCTGATATGTGCAGCCTATACAAGCTTCCCATGTATGGTTTTGCGGAATCGCTTAATGCGTCGGTTGCGGCAGGAATTATAATATATGAGATAGCAAGAAAAATGAACGGTAAGCGTGCTATCTTTGAATGAACAATATTTTTCGATGTGCTTGAAAGCACATAACGCCCAATACTATAATGTTTTTATATTCGCATAAGCAAAAGAGAAGGGAATTTACCTATATATGGATTATGCATCTGAATCATTAAAACTGCACTATAAATGGCGTGGAAAGCTGGAAGTTGTGAATAAGATGCCGGTTGCTTCAATGCTTGATTTATCTCTTGCATATACGCCAGGCGTTGCGCAGCCCTGTTTGGATATACAAAAGGATCCAGACCTAAGCTATGAGCTTACTGGCCGTTGGAACACCATAGCGGTAGTTACGGATGGGACGGCTGTGTTGGGCCTTGGAGACATTGGACCCGAGGCAGGTATGCCTGTTATGGAGGGCAAGTGCGTTCTTTTTAAGGCGTTTGGAGGGGTTGACGCCGTCCCCCTGTGCATACGTTCTAAAAACACGGATGATATTGTGAATACGGTGGCCTTGCTTGCGGGCAGCTTTGGAGGAATCAACCTAGAGGATATATCAGCTCCCAGGTGCTTTGAGATTGAGGCAAGGCTGAAGGAACGCTGCGACATACCGATTTTCCACGACGACCAGCACGGAACGGCGGTGGTGGTGCTCGCCGCTATGATAAACGCGCTTAAGCTTGTCAACAAACGGCTTGAGGATGTAAAGGTGGTAACAAGCGGCGCCGGAGCGGCGGGAATAGCCGTAATAAAACTGCTTCAGGCAATGGGATTAAAAAACGTTATCCTGTGCGACAGCAAAGGCGCCATCTACGATGGGCGTGGTGACCTTAACGATATGTTAAACCCATATAAATGCGAAATGGCCCGTATAAGCAATCCACAGAGGGAAAAAGGCGGACTATCAGACGTGATTAAGGGGGCTGACGTATTCATCGGACTTTCCATACCAGGCACTTTAAGCAAGGAAATGGTCAGGTCCATGGCAAAGAATCCTGTACTGCTTCCAATGGCTAACCCGATTCCCGAAATAATGCCGGAGCTAGCGAGAGAGGCCGGAGCAGCTGTAATCGGCACAGGCCGCTCCGATTTTCCAAACCAGATAAACAACGTTATAGCCTTCCCAGGGATATTCAGGGGTGCATTGGATGTAAGGGCATCGGACATAAACGACAGCATGAAGCTCGCCGCGGCCTTTGCAATAGCCGGCCTTATTAAAGACGATGAGCTTATGCCCGACTATATAATTCCAAAGGCGTTCGACCCGCGGCTGCGTGATGCAGTTTCAAAGGCGGTATCACGTGCTGCTACAGAGAGCGGGGTAGCGCGCAAACTCCAATAAAACATAAGTTTGAGGGT
>CAYSKA010000073.1:0-3425 GCA_964431505.1 uncultured Oscillospiraceae bacterium | reverse complement strand
ATAAAAATATTTTAAATGAACGGAGAATTGTATGGACTATATCATAAATCAGCTTTCTAAATTAACAGCTATACCAAGTCCAAGCGGCTTTACGGCAAAGGCGTCGGAGTATGTGCTTAACGAGTTCAAAAGCATGGGATTTACGGCGTCGATGACAAGAAAGGGCGGGGTTCTCGCCAACCTGGGAGGGGAAGGCAACCCGCTTGTACTTTCAGCTCATCTGGATACGCTTGGAGCGATGGTAGCCGAGATTAAAGGAAACGGAAGATTAAGGCTTTTGCCGGTCGGGGGCATGCAGCCAAACAACGCTGAAACGGAAAACTGTACAATATACTGCAGGCTGAGCGATAAAGCCTATACCGGTACGTTGCAGATGAACGATCCATCGGTTCATGTCAATCATGATTATTCTTCGCAAAAGCGCGAATTTAAAGAGATGGAAGTTGTCATTGACGAACGCGTTTCTAAAAAGGAGGATACGGCTGCGCTGGGAATATCGGCGGGCGACTTTGTATGCTTTGATCCGAGAACGGTTGTAACCGACAGCGGATTTATAAAGAGCCGCTTTCTGGACGATAAGCTAAGCGTGGCTATACTCCTGGGGCTTGCAAAGCATATCAAGGATAGCGGCGCAAAGCTTAACAGAAAGGTATATGTATATATAACCGTATACGAAGAGGTTGGTCACGGCTGCGCTGGATCAATACCAGATGATGCGAGTGAGATAATTAGCGTAGATATGGGCTGCGTAGGCTCGGGACTTGATTGTGATGAGCATAAGGTGTCAATATGCCCTAAGGATTCGATGGGTCCTTACGACTATGAGGTAACTACAAATCTAATAATGCGTGCAAAGGAGAATAATCTCGAATATGCCGTGGATATATATCCGTATTACGGTTCGGACGCCGATGCCGCGCTTAGTGCGGGATATGAGCTTAAGCACGGTTTGATCGGACCCGGAGTATATGCATCCCATGGCTACGAGCGGTCGCATATAGATGGCGTAAGGAATACCTTGGAGCTCCTTAAGGCATATACGCTTGAAAGATAAGATCCACCAATGGAATGATTGAGGATATATGCCAGGGTTTGAGCACAACGGCGCAATGCTGAATTATGAGCTGATGGGAAATTGGGACGCCGGACGCCTTCCAATTCTTCTTTTGCATGGCAACGGGGAATCAATGCGCGTTTTCGGCGATTCCATTTCCCCATTAATGGACGAGTGCGCTTTTATAGGCCTGGACAGCCGCGCCCAGGGCCTTTCATCGGGCGAACCAGCCGGATACAGGGTAATGGCAGATGATGCCCTGGCCCTTTTACGCAGTCTCGGCATCAACAGGTGCAATATCGTAGGTTTCAGCGATGGAGCGATTATAGCGATTATGCTGGCGATGGACAATGATATGTTCGACAGAGCCGTGCTTATTGGCGCCAACATAAATCCCAAGGGCTTAAAGCCCCTTGTCAGGCTGGAAATGCAAATTATGAAGGCTTTCTACAAAATTAAAAGGGACGGTAGGTCGGCCCAGCTCTTTGACTTGATGCTTAAGGAACCCAATATATCGCTACAAAGCTTAAAGTCTATAAACGCCCGTACATATGTGGTTGTCGGAAGTAAGGATATGATAAAAAGGACTCACACGCTATCAATCCATGAAGCAATAGCAGGCTCTGAATTGGTGATGTTTAATGGGGTTGGGCATATGATACCACAGGAGGCTCCGGCTAGACTGTCGGAGCTTTTGAGGAGCATTTTATGGCTAAATAATGAAACATAATATATTTGTTTCAATTATGTTGCAATCTTACAACAATACGTTTATAATTCCTCATAGAACAAATGCAGAAAGGAGGCCTTGTCATGATAAAGTATATTTTCAGAAGTGGAAATCTTGTCCTAAGGGGCGATTTTATATGTATTGGTATGTGCGCGTGTACATGGCCTTCTGGTGATCTTTGGCTTTAAACGCTAAGAGCTGGATCTATGCGAACCGCGGACATACACCGCGGTTTTTTGTTTATGTTGAAAGGAGTGTGATAGCATTGGACCAAACAGGCACAGAACAGACGAATACCAAGAAGCGTAAGCTGAATTTTAAGCTCATCTCCCGAATGATGTATGGCCATAAGCGGGCGATGATAGCGGGAGCGATTGCAATGATTATAGCGGTAGTTGCCATGTATATACGACCGTTTATAATCAGCTTTACCGTGGATTATGTCATTGGCGGCATTGAGCAAACCAATATACCGCAAACGGTAATGAACTGGATTGAATCCATCGGCGGCCGCGATTATATGATAAGCCATTTCATACTTTGCGCTGCTGCGCTGGTGTTGGTAACGTTTATAAATGCCGCGGCAACCCATTTTCGCGGACGTTTTGTGGCGAAATCATCCGAGGGAATGGCTAAGACGCTGAGAGACAGCCTTTACTGGCATTTACAGGCCGTACCATATGACTACCACAAGCATGTATCAACCGGCGATCTGATTCAGAGGTGTACATCGGATGTTGAGACCATCAGGCGGTTTGTAGCAAACCAGCTTTTGGAGATGTTAAGAACGCTTGTAATGCTTATTGTGGCAACAGCCATAATGTTCTCGCTTGACGCCAAGATGGCGTTGCTGTCAACGATGCTTCTGCCGTTTTTATGTGTTGCTTCGTTTGTTTATTTCAGGAAGGTACGCAAGCAGTTTACAGTTTCCGACGAATCGGAAGGCATGCTGTCCGCTACGCTACAGGAAAATCTCACGGGCGTTCGTGTCGTAAGAGCGTTTGGGCAACAAAAAAGCGAGGTCGAAAAATTTACTGAGCGCAATATGGATTATAAGGAAAAAACCTTTAAGTTACAGAAAATGCTCGCCTTTTACTGGGGAATGTCCGACTCGCTGGGTTATGTCCAGATAGCTATTACGCTGGTTGCAGGTTCGTACTTTGCGGCTACATCCGATTTTACGCTGGGTGAGCTGTTGATATTCAGCACATATACCAGCATGCTGACCTGGCCTGTAAGGCAGCTTGGCCGTATTCTGGCCGATATGGGCAAGGCCGCCGTATCAATCAGGAGGCTTGACGATATACTGTCGCATCCGGAAGAAAAGGAACCTGGCCTGACCCTGAAGCCGGAGATCAGGGGCGATATAGCGTTTAGAAACGTATGCTTTGGCTACGACACCTATGACGACGTCCTTAAGGATATCAGTTTTACGGCAAAACCTGGCCAGACGATCGCAATACTTGGTTCGACCGGTTCAGGCAAGTCAAGCCTGGTTCAGCTCCTGCAAAGGCTATATACCTGTACGGCGGGTTCAATCCATATAAACGACGTCAATATAAATGACATTGCCCATGACCATCTGCGGCGCAATATAGGAATCGTACTTCAAGAACCGTTCCTGTATTCCCGTACAATTAT
>CAYSKA010000072.1:0-7428 GCA_964431505.1 uncultured Oscillospiraceae bacterium | reverse complement strand
GGAAAGGCTTTAAGCTTAAAAAACCGTGTACGGCAATACTTTAGGTCTCAAAAGGGGATGGAGCCGAAGGTTATTGCGATGGTATCCCATATTGCGGACTTTGAATATGTGTTGACTGGAAGCGAGGCGGAAGCTTTCGCTTTTGAAAGCAATCTCATAAAGGAGCTCAGGCCAAGATACAACATATTGCTTAAAGATGATAAGCATTTCCCGTACCTGCGGGTGGATCTGAGACAGGACTATCCAAGGTTTGAAGTCGTGCGCCGCATCAAACAGGATGGCGCGAGGTACTTTGGCCCCTACATAAGCGGCTTTACGCTTAAAGAATCCTTGGAGGCAATCAGGGATCACTTCCCAATCCGGCATTGTAAAAAGGACATCGCCAAGGCAATAGCCAGAGGCGAACGGCCATGCCTGATGCATCACCTGGGACGCTGCTGCGCTCCATGCTCCGGCAAAATCGATAGAGAGCGCTACCACGGAATGATTGATGAGGTAATTGCGTTTCTTGAGGGTAATACCGACCGGTTATTGGATGAATTGCGGGAGCAGATGAGCGAATTGGCACAAAGGATGGACTTTGAACAGGCCGCCAAACTGCGCGACCGGATAAGCGCGATTTCCAGGCTGGGGGAAAAGCAGAGGGCTATTACGGTAACCGATAAGGACTGCGATGTTTTCGCGCTATGCAGGGATGAGCTGAATATCCTTATATTTTCCTTATTCATAAGGTCGGGCAAGGTTATAGGAGCCGAACCGTTTTATATGTCTGCGGATAACGAGACAAACGGTCTTATAATGGAGTCGTTTATAAAGCAGTTTTATTCCGAGACAAGAAATGTCCCAAGGGAGATACTTGTAAGCGATGTTCCAGAGGAGCTTGACGCCCTTTGCGAATGGCTTAGCGGCTTGAGGGGGAAAAAGGCGATTATAGTACAGCCGCAGCGGGGGGAGAAGCGAAAATACATTGAAATGGCTGTTGAAAACGGGAAGGATACGCTTAACAAGCAAAAGGAGCTTAAGCGGCGGGAATGGGAACGGGGTGAAGGCGCGCTGGCCGAGCTATGCGCTATAATAGGGCTGGATGTACTTCCGCATCGTATTGAATGCTATGATAACTCGCACATACAGGGCAGGGATGCAGTAGGGGGAATGATCGTGTTCATCGATGGAAAGCCTGAGCGCAAGGAATACAGGAGGTTTAAAATCAAGGCGGAAGCAAACGGCGACGACTACATTGCCATGGACGAGGTGCTGAGAAGACGGTTTAAAAGGGCTCAGGACGGGGATGAGAAGTTCAAAAGTCTGCCCGATCTGATTGCGGTTGACGGCGGAAGGGGGCAGCTTAACGTAGCGCTGCGCGTTCTTGAGGACTTTGGGATCCCGCATGTGCCCGCGATAGGACTGGCTGAGCGCAATGAGGAGGTTATTCTCCCCTTTGCGGACGAACCGCTGGTCCTGCCAAGAAAAAGTCCTTCCCTGCATTTACTCCAGAGAATCAGGGACGAGTCACACAGGTTTGCGATAAGTTACCACAGAAGTCTAAGGCAGAAGAATGCGCTGTTGTCCGTGTTAAGCAGGGTTGACGGAATAGGGGATAAAAGGCGCAGGGCGCTGTTCGACGCGTTCGTTACGCTTAATTCAATAAAGGAGGCTTCCATTGAGGATCTGGCCGCGGTAAAGGGGATGAGCAGGCCGTCCGCGGAGGCCGTATATAGCTATTTCCATGAAAAGCCGGATGACGAAGGGATGAAAGGATAATAATTTATTAAAATAAGGCCTATAGGACTTGATTTGACACAAAAGGACTAGGGTGAGATAATTAATATGGATTATTTAAGTATATAGGGGGGCTTAATGGGCTATAAACTGTTGGCGCTTGATGTAGACGACACCCTGCTTCCGCCCAATAAACGCATATCTGACGGGGATAGGGAGGCTGTATTCAGGGCGGCCCAAGCCGGAGTATATGTTACAATAGCTACGGGCAGGGGGTATCTTGGCTCTTCGCCGGTATGGCGGGAGCTTAAAATCAATGGCCCTGTGATCAACTACGGAGGAGCCACGGTTACAGATACGCGGACAAATAAGCTCCTTTATTCAACGCAGCTGTGCCCTGAGCTTGTCACTGAACTTTTAGAGCTTGCTAAGGATTTGAATGTGCACGCCCATATCTATCAAGGCGACGGTATCGTATATGAATCAGAACATGAGTGCGCCGTAAGCTATCGCAGCGCGCTTGGGCTGCCCTATACGATTGATCCGGATATACGTAAAAGGCGCTGGACGAACGTACCAAAGGTATTGTTTATTACTGACAGGGTAGGCGAATTGGCGCCAATGTTAAAAAAGCGCTTTGAACATAGGCTGGAGGTAGCCCTTTCGAGTCCAGGCTTCATCGAATTCAACTGTTTAGGCATTCATAAGGGCAGCGCTGTTGAGTGGCTGGCGTCTCAGATGGGCGTAAAAAGGGATGAGATTATCGCAATCGGCGACAATACGCTTGACAGCGAAATGCTGATATATGCCGGCCTTGGAGTGGCCGTTGCCAACGCCTCTGCCGAGGTTAAGGCGATTGCCGATGTAACATCCCCTTACGGGGCAGGGGAGGCGGTGCGGTGGGCCATTGACAACTATATCTGCAAGCCCGATACGCAAGGTGAAAGATGAGTTATTATATCGGAATAGATATAGGCGGGACTAAAATTGCGGCAGGAATTTTGACCGACCGCTTTGAGATTGAAATGAAGGAAGTCATTCCATTTCCAAAGGGCAGGGACGTCTCATATATAGCGGTCATGATACGTTCAATGGTATTAAGCGCCCTTGGAAAGCTGGGTTTAAGCCTTGATGATATAAATTGTATAGGGGCTGCAGTGCCAGGCAGCGTAGACCTGAGGTCGGGGAGGATTGTACACGCGTACAATCTTGGCCTTCACGACGCGCCGCTTAGAAGAGCGCTTACCGATGCATTCAAGACGGACAGGGTATTGGTTTTAAACGATGCTAACGCCGCCGGCTATGCGGAGCTTTATGCGGGGGCCTTAACGGGCAAGCGCACTTCAATCTGTATCACGCTGGGCACAGGCGTTGGCAGCGCCCTGATAATCAATGGCGCGCTGTTTAACGGCGGACTAGGAAATGGAACGGAGGCCGGGCATATGGTGCTGGACTATGACGGGCTAAAATGCACCTGCGGACTTCGAGGATGCGCTGAAACGCTTTGCAGCGCATCCGCTATGGCACGAATGGGCAGAAAGCTGTCTGAGGAGGGAAGCGCCCCTATGTTGCTTGATGCTGCGGGACATGACTTAGAGAAAATAACCGCAAAACTCATAGTTGACAGGGCAGCTGAAGGCGACCCCGACTCGCTCGGGATATTTATGGACTATATTGACGCGCTTGGATCATACGTAGCTTCGTTAATGAACGCATTTGATCCGGAAAGCGTAGCGATCGGGGGAGGCATATGCAACGCAGGGGACTTTTTGCTTAGCAATCTGAGTAAAGACATAGACGAAAAGTGCTTTTTCAAGAATCATGGAAGCATTGTGCAGGCAAAGTTTCTAGACGATGCTGGAACGGTAGGCGCTGCCGCGGCGGCAAAAGAAAAATTTGATAGGGTATCAGCCTATTGATAGTATGCTGATTATGAATATACAATAACGATAAAAATTTAAAGGGGGAAATTAGAATGTCAGTAATGTGCGCGGTTTTCGTACCGGAAGGAATAGCTATGGCTACGGACAGCAGAATGACGGTGACAGCTGTAAACAACAATGATAAAAGTAAGAGTATGATGTTTTCCATTTCCGACAATGCACAAAAGATAGTGCTTCTTAACAAGGTCAAGATAGGGATAAGCGCATGCGGACAGGCTGTGCTGGACGGAAAGACTATATCGGACTATCTTAGAATATTTGAGATAAACGAAGTGCGGGAGGACGACGATGTAACCGATGTAGCGAACAAGCTGTTTAAGTATGCCTCAAAGCAGCTCAACAATATGCCGCCGACGAATTTCTTTGTATGCGGCTATGCACAAGACGAGCCCTTTGTCTACTCGGTAAACAAAACTATAACCAGGAATAACATGAAAAACGGACAAATACAATACTCAACCGTATGGTCGGGCGAACCTACTGCTATTACAAAGCTTCTAAACTCGCAGCCGCCAATGATGCTTAACCCGGGTATGATGCCATTGAAGGACGCCGTTGACTTTTCTGAGTTTTTAGTAGATATAACTATAAAGTATCAGAGGTTTGAATCCAAGGTAAAAACGTGCGGCGGGGATATAGACCTGCTTGTGCTTACAAAAGATGATGCTTTTTGGCATCAGCACAAGGTGTTCAAGCCGTTAAGGTAAAGCGATGGTAGGATAGCTTCAGTTTGTCCGGATAACCCTCACAAATTATTCACGTTACGTTCATTGCACGTTCATTTGTATCGGTTACACTATAAGCGTAACAGTAATACCTCCCCAACAAACCTCCTAAGATGATCGGGCCAAGGCGTAAAACGCGCCTTGGCCCGACCCCATTTATATATACTTCTATATAAACATTATTTCCTCAATGCTTCAATATAGATTAATTATGCCTGTTCGCGGTTTTGCAAGGGGCAGCTTAAACCAGCGCTGCCCGCATGCGCTCAGGATTGGTTATAATGCGCAGCGCCATTGACAGACAGGCGTTCAGGTATGCCGACCTGCTCCCGTAATCTATGTCTTGGATTTGCCTACACTTGTTTGGGGGAATTGTTTTTGCGAATAAATAGGGAATCACTCGCATATCGTTCGGCGGTTTTGGCGGCGTCCAATATACTGCTCCAGCTTATGGGGTTTGCCTATCGTATAGTCTTGAGCCGCCTGGCCGGCGCCGAGGGCATGGGCGTACATGCCTTATCAATGCAGGTTTACTCCGTGCTCTATTCCGTATGCATATCCGGAGCCGCAGTTGCGGTAACAACGCTGAGCGCCAGGCTTTACATAAAAAACGGAATACATAGCGTTCAAAGGCTTATGAGGTTTGCCGCTACTGTATTTCTCATTATACTTGCGGTTATGACGTGCCCTGTGCTTATGCTTAGAGAAGGAATAGCGGTAATGCTTTTGGGGGATGGCCGCGCTTCAATGGCATTATGGCTGATTCCACTGTGCATAATGCTCACTGGACTTGAAAACGTAATGAAGTCGGCGCTCCTGGGCATGGGGAAGGTCCGCAGGACCGCGGTATCAGAACTGATTGAGCAGGGGATACGGTTTACGCTTGTGATATTGCTGCTGAGCAATCTGTCAAATGGCGACCATGAGTACACCGCCTTTTTGATAGTGGTTGGCATGACTCTGAGCGAGATATTCAGCGTTAGTTTCCTTGGAATATCATTTTTTGGATTTTTAAAAAAAGAAGGGAAGCTTTCCCGTCCAGACACCTCCCCGATTGCCAAACGGTTTTTTGATATCGCTCTTCCATCCGCAATGACCTCTATAACCGCTACGCTTCTCTCATCAGCGTGTACGGTAATATTCCCTGCAAGGCTGATGGTAGCGGGTTTCTCAAACTCTGGGGCTGTAAGCATGCTTGGGGTGATTTCGGGAATGGCAGAGCCGTTGATGTCGCTGCCAATGGCGTTTGTAGGAGCGATGTGTACGGTGCTTATGCCATCCATATCTGGACGTTCCGAGATTGGGGACATAAATGGCGTCAGGCGCAAATCGAACAAGGCAATCAGGGTAGCCGCCCTGTTCTCTTTGGTAACCGCTCTTATGATCCCGTTTGCATCCGTATTATGCGAAGCCCTGTTTAAACAAAGGATAACCCTTCTTTTAGCTGTAATGCTTGGGATAAAGACGGTTATAGGCTATTTTCTTGTTGTTACAATCAGTATACTTAACGGCATATATGAGCACAAGCGTGTGCTGCTAAACTCAATAATCGGTGAACTGTTGCAGCTGGGACTTATCTGGATGCTTACGGCGGTTCCTGAGCTTAACATATACGGGTATCTTACAGGTATGGTGGTGGGGGATGGACTGCGCCTCATTCTCAACCTGAAATGGGTTAAAAAGTCGCTTAAAAATTAACATAAGCGTACTTGCTATTTATACTTGCATTTTAGGCCAATCGTGCTAAAATGATATTGAAATTTATATGGAGGTGTAAATATGGCATATTTTATCAATCAGGATTGTATATGTTGTGGTGCCTGCGCAGGAGATTGCCCCGTTGGTGCAATCAGTGAGGGCGATGGCTGCTTCGTCATTGATCAGAATACTTGTATAGACTGCGGCGCCTGTGCTGCCACATGTCCTGTCGGAGCTCCGAATCCGGCGGAAAACTAATTTGATTTAAACCCATAGAGGGAATGCATGCAGCTGCATGCATTCCTTTTGTAAATCTTTGAAAAGTGTTATAAAATTGGATATATTTAAAGCCTTTCAGTTAAATTCTGAAAGGCTTTTTAAATCTATTGGCTGCCCAATCTTAATTACGATCCTGATTAACGGGCGTGTCTGTAAGATACGCCGGAATCCAGCGTCATGCCTTTAGCCGCAAACATCTCGCTTACGGTAACAAGCTGATATCCCCTGTTTATCAATTCGGGGATGATCACCTCGCATGCTTCCGCCGTAGATGTATATAGGTCGTGCATAAGTATAATGTCGCCGTCCTTTACATCCTTAAGCGCTTCGTATATTACGGCATCCTTGTTGCGGCTTTCCCAGTCCTTGGTATCAATAGACCAAAGTATAAACGGCATAGCCGTGATTTCCCTAACGTGCTCGTTCATGTTTCCGTATGGTGGCCTTAACAGCGTTGGCGTAATCCCGGCAATGTCTCTTACGGTATTGTTTATGTAGTTACGCTGGGCAATTATTTCCTCATCGCTAAGCGCTGTGAGTTTCTTATGATCCTTCGTGTGATTGCCAATCTCACAGCCCAACTCAACCGCCCGCCTTACATGCTGCGGATAATTGGTAAGATTTTGGCCTTGCACAAAAAATGTGGCCCGAATCCCATATCTCTCGATTAAGTCAAGTATCTTCCCTGTGACCTGAATGCTAGGCCCGTCGTCAAAGGTAAGCGCAACCATCGGCTTATTGGGATCCACATTAAAATTGGGTTCAAATGTGGGTATAACGGGAGTGGGGCTAGTAAGTTCTGGTGTAATTACCGGAGTGGTTTGCGCATAAGGATCGGGAGTGTAAATGGGAATTTCAACTGGCGTATTCGCCGGAAATGCCGGTGCGTCTACCTCAATGCTAGGTGGAATAGCCGGCGACATCATACAACCACAGGTAAAAATACATACAATTAATGATACTATACACAGTTCCAAAATATTCCTTTTGTTCATCTCTACACTCCCTTTAATCTTGTGCTGGCATCGACACTTTCCAACACGTTACATTATAATTCTAAAACT
>CAYSKA010000071.1:0-7430 GCA_964431505.1 uncultured Oscillospiraceae bacterium | reverse complement strand
TGACGTACAGCATAAATGGCAAGCAGTACATCGGTTCCGCATTTAAAATAGGGCCGTATCATCTTGGAACAGCAGGCCACAACCTCTATGAGCCCTCATCCGGCAAATGGGCGGGAAGGATAACCGCCATCCCATCATGCAGAAGCGCCTCCCCGCAAAGACCGTATGGAACGGCCTATTCGGAATATATGGAGGTCGGCGGATATTGGTATAATTCCGGCGACGCAACCGACGGCTGGGGCGTTATAGGAGTGGACAGGAATACCGTTCCCGACCAGATGACCCTGATGTCCGTTGGCGATAGCACCAGCCTGAATGGCCAGTATACAAGGGGGCAGGGCTATCCCGGTCTCATGCAGGACACCATGTGGCTTGTTAGGGGTAAGGTAAAAAGAACGGGAAGGCGTCTTGTTACAGTAGACAGGCGTTACGACTATGGGATGAGCGGCGGTCCCGTGCTCAATGCCGACGAGAACAGGATAATCGGCATCGTAAGAGGCGATAGGGGAGAATTTGTTAAGTTCGACAACTGGATTTATAACAAGATGAACTCGTACAGGTAGCCATTCTTAATATAACCGCATTAACTTAATAAAGGCGGGTTTTTAGTATGGACAGGCCCTCTGCCGAATCGCGGAGGGCTGTTCTATGTGTTTGGGAAATCGCTGTTAAGCATGGTTTTAACCCGCCTCAAGCACCGCTTGAGCTGAATTTAGTGCTGCTCAAGCACAGCTTGTTTGACTGATGGACATAATAAGGGCTAGAATTAGCTTACCGTACGGACGTCAAAAACTTTTAAGGAGATAGGCCATGTTTGATATGAAGTCAATAGGCAGGAAGATTGCCAACTTAAGAAAAGAAAAAGGGTTTACGCAGATGGAGCTTGCGGACAGGATGGGCGTTAGCTTCCAGGCCATAAGCAACTGGGAGCGGGGCGAAACCATGCCGGATATATCCAAGCTGCCGGCGCTGTCCGAGCTGTTTGGCGTCAGCATTGATATATTGCTTGGGAGAGCCCGCCACACCCAGATAATTGAAAATATCCTAGAGGGCTCAGAGCGCGACAAGCCGGTCACGGCGGACGAATTTGAGGAGATAGCGCCGATACTTACCAGGGAGCAGGCCGATGTAATAATTAAAGAGGACATCCTTGAGGGTATTGAAGAAGAGGACGATTTAGACGTGACCCAGCTAAAAAAAATTGCGTACCATCTTGATGAGGACGATTTGGCTACTTTGTCTATAAAAATTCTTAATAAAGGCGGAAAGATAGGATCAATACTGCCATTTGCATGCTATATGGGGGAGTATGGGCTTGCAAAGGTCATAAACAGGGCTGTCGAGCTGGGCTGCAGCCTTGAAGAGGTAGCCGCCGCAGCATGCTATATGGCCGAGGACGACGTTGACTCCATTGCGCTAAACGCTATAAAATGCATGGAAGACGTAAACGCCATCGTTCCGATCGCCTGTTATATGACTGAGAGCGGAATCGACGCCGCGGCGCTTAAGGTGCTAGGGTTTGGAGGGACTGTTGCGTCCCTGTCCCCCATCGCGTGCTATATGAGCGAGGACGGCGTGGCTAAGCTTATACTAAGCGCCTTGGACTCAAATGCCAGCATAGACGAGATTACGCCCCTTATATGCTATGTTAGTGAAGAGGACGCAACCGCCATCGCCTTAAAGGCGGCCGACAGGGGCGCGGGGATAAGCGCGATAGCGCCCATTGCCTGCCACATGGATTCAAAGGGCGTGTCAGCATTGGCCCTGGAGGCCATGAACAACGGCAGCACCATTGATGATATCCTTCCGATTCTATGCTATATGGACGAAGACGACATCTCCGCGATGGCATTCGAGGCTATAGAATCGGGAGGCGATATACGCATTGTCGCACAACGCCTGGCCTGCCATATGGATGAGGATTCGATTTCCGAATTGATATTTAAAGCTATTGACAATGGCTATGACCTTGACGCGCTCAATTCAATAGTGTGCCATCTAAGCAGCAAAAACATAGTACGCCTGCTTGAAAAAACCATGAAGAGAAACCAATAGCATAACAGTATAGACAAGGATGATGAAAGCATGAGGGATTTATAAAAAGCCGCCTTTTTATAAATCCCTCATGCTCCTAAATTATTAATTCGCGTTCCCCCAGCCTCCATATGCTAGTATAGTACTTTATCATTTTAGTTCTTATCAGCTGGCCGCTCCTTTTAAAAACGATACCCGCGCCTCAATGGTTATTAAAAATGTGCTATAAACCAGCTGGAATTAAGCTTTAAAAACACAAAAAAAGAGGATTTTTAATTCTTTTTGCCATATACTTCAATTTCTAATAATTCCGATCTGCCCATTGTCACATAATCGCTGTTTCGTGGTATAATAATCAGATGAATAATTAGAAGGAGAAATTTCATGGAGAGAGTTTTTAAAATGGAGCTCGCCGGCCGTACGCTAACGGTGGAGACAGGCAAATATGCCGGACAAGCTGGCGGCTCGTGCCTTGTGCGCTGCGGGGATACGGCGGTACTGGTATGCGCAACGGTTTCAAAGACCGCTCGGGACGGGGTTGATTTTCTGCCGCTGAGCTGCGAGTTTGAGGAAAAGCTGTATGCCGTTGGAAAAATCCCCGGCGGCTTCATAAAGCGCGAAGGACGGCCTACTGAAAAGGCTGTGCTTACCTCTAGACTGATAGACAGACCGCTGAGGCCCCTGTTTCCAAAGGGATTTTATAACGATGTACAGGTAATAGCAACCGTTTTGAGCGTGGAGCAGGATATACAGCCCGATGTGCTTGCAATGATCGGCTCGTCAATAGCGTTGAGCATAAGCGACGCTCCGTTTATGGGTCCAACGGGCGCTGTCAACGTAGGATATCTGGACGGGGAATACATCATCAATCCCAACAGCCTGCAACGCGAGCTAAGCCGCCTCCATCTTACAGTAGCGGGAACAAGGGACGCTGTAATGATGGTTGAGGCTGGAGCGGAAGAACTGACGGAAGCGGAGATGCTCAGGGCAATTTTATTCGCGCATGAGGAGATAAAGAAAATTGTAGCCTTTATTGACGAAATAGCGGCCGAAGTTGGCAAACCAAAGCGTGAGATCCAGGTTTACAAGCCCGACGAGGAGCTTTCGGCAAAGGTTCGCGAGTATGCGTTCAAGAATATGGAATGGGCTCTTGATACCTTTGACCGGAAGGAACGGGAACAGCGCACCGAAAAGGTTAAGGAGGACACCATCGCACAATTTGAGGTGGAGTTCCCAGACTCGGCTTCGGATATAGACAATATCCTTTATGGCTTCACCAAAGAGATAGTAAGGGATAAAATTATAAATAAGAATGTACGCCCCGATGGCCGTACGCATGAGCAGATACGCACGATATGGTCGGAGGTAGGCATATTGAGCCGCACTCACGGCAGCGCCGTATTTACGCGCGGACAGACGCAGGTGCTTACCGTTGCCACCCTGGGCGCCATGGGCGACGGGCAAACGCTTGACGGAATAGGCGAGGAGGAGTATAAGCGCTACATGCATCAATATAACATGCCCCCTTACAGCGTGGGCGAAACGCGCATGATGCGCGGTCCTGGAAGGCGCGAGATAGGCCACGGGGCGCTTGCGGAAAGGGCATTGCTTCCTATGCTTCCTAATGAGGATGATTTCCCGTATGCAATACGCCTCGTATCCGAAGTAATAAGCTCGAATGGATCTACGTCTCAAGCTTCCGTCTGCGCCAGTACCCTTTCGCTTATGGACGCAGGCGTTCCCATCAAAAAACCGGTGGCAGGCGTGGCCATGGGCCTGATTAAGGATGCGGAAAGCGACCGTATAGCCATACTTACCGATATTCAGGGGCTTGAGGATTTCCTTGGCGATATGGACTTCAAGGTTGCGGGCACTCGCGACGGCATTACCGCGATACAGATGGATATAAAGATAAAGGGGATCGACGAGCAGATACTGACCCGCGCTTTGGAGCAGGCAAGGATGGGCAGGCTGTACATACTTGGCAAGATGCTTGAAACCCTGCCGGCGCCCAGGGAGGAGATGTCCCCCTATGCCCCGCGCATTCTAAGGTTCACCATACATCCCGATAAGATCAGGGAGGTAATCGGCACTGGCGGTAAGACGATCAATAAGATCATTGCCGATACCGGCGTGAAAATCGATATAGAGGACGATGGACGCGTATTTATAGCCTCGCCTGACGAATCCGCCGCTGCCGAAGCAAAACGGATGATTGAAACGATTATAAAGGACATAGAGGTCGGCGACGTTTACCTTGGCAAGGTTGTTTCAATCCTTCCCATTGGCGCCCAGGTTGAAATCAAGCCGGGCAAAAAAGGACTTGTTCATATTTCAAAGCTGGCCAACAGGCGTGTAGAGCGTGTTGAGGATGTTGTATCCCTGGGCGATGAGATACTGGTAAGGGTTATCGACATAAAACCCGACGGAAAAATTGACCTTACGCGCAAGGGACTGCTTCCTGAGGACAACAGATAGTAGGCTAAACGCTTAAACGTACATAAGGGCGCGCCGTTACAGCCGGTGCGCCCGATAACTTTATTAAAAGTTTTAGTCTACAATCTTGCCGCTAAACAATATAACGATGCGGCTTTAACCCGCATAATTTTGTGCAATATGTCCGGCTCTCAAACGCCAACGGGTCGCCAATAACCGCAACCGGTTCAAAAAGATACTGCAAAACCTGGTCAGCATCCGCAATGCGCCACAGCCACGGTCCTAAATGCGGCGCCTTCATTTCTAACATGGCCATACTACCAGACACTTTACCTCAGCTTGAGCTGCTTTTCACCCTCATACCAGTCCTTTTTATAATTATGTTCCAGCGGAAACCGTAAGCAGGCTAAGCATCGCTTCAATAACTGCCGCGTCTAAATTTAAAAACCCGAATAACGCCAATAGGAGGTATAATACAACCCAAGCGCGTACGTGCAGAAGGTAAGCAACTTCAGCACGCTGCTTTCGTGTTTTTTCTCCTTTAAACAGCCTTGCATCATGCTTACTGCATAGTGCAGTGAAAGTCAATTTTTTATATATTTTATTGGTTGTTATGTTTTTTTGCGATTTTATTGTTTGGCCATATTTTCAGTGATATACTACTTGAAATCCCTTTTCAGGCACGGCGCGAACCATGCCTGAACGGATTATTATTCTTTATCCATTTTGTGGAAGGACTTACGGATGAAACAAAGCATTAAGGGCACGCTAATATACCTATTGTTAAGCATAATTACTTTCTATCTTCTGCCGGTTATCATACCTGGCTTCAAGCATGGGCTGCTTATGCTCATCTTTCCCATCATCTCATTCGTGCTCGCGTTCATACATACGCTTAAAAACGGCTTCCTAATATGGCTGCCTATTGCAATTATAATCATCTTCATCCCCTCCATGTTCGCTTTTTACAACTATACGGCATGGGGATATATCCCTATATACGCATGCGTCATGTTTTTAGGCGGACTGTTCGGACACCTGATACACCAAAAGGTATAATACAGCAGTATACAAGCGTCAAAAGCTTCTTCCCCCTCCTCCATGCGTGTTTCCGCTGCTTGAGCTGTGGGTTGTACTTCTTGACCCGCTTCCGCTGCCATCATCGTGATGAACGTGTATAACGGTTCTGGTAACATGATGGTCAATCAGTTCATCAGCCTTTTGTGATAGTTCAAGCGAGCCCTTGCTTGCATATGGATAGCTATAGCCGGAGGTCTTCATGCTGTAGTTTCTCTTTATCCCGCTTACCACGGCTAAGCCGACAGCCGCGCCTATTGCCAGCGATACTATAATTTTACCGGCTGTCAGTGACCTAACAGGCCCTAGGTCCTCATATTCATCAATCTCTCCGGTTTCGGGATCATAGTTATGCTGCCCATCAGGAATGCCATCGCCAAGATAGCCTTCGATGCGGTTCAAAAACCCGGCCGATGCCGAATAATAGCCGCCATCCGCCAGCTCCGCCACAACATCGTCAAGTATTGAGTCTATACGCGCGTCGGTAAGGTACCTGATCATAATACCGCTTGTGGATATATACGCGTTGCGGTTATCCATATCGATCAATAGCAGCACGCCGTCGGGACCAAAGCCATTGTAATTATAATAGTCATCCGCATAATCCCTTGAGGTCTTTCCTCGGGCATCGTCAGTCGTTACCATTACGATATCAACTTCAGCGGATCCGCTTAGGCTTTGCGCCTTCTCAAGCAGCGCCTCATATTCACCGCCGTCAAATAAGCCGGCATCATCATATACGCCGTACCCAGCGGCAAGCGATGCGGGCGAACAGATAATTAAAAGAATTACCGCCATAATAACCGGCGCCGCAAAAAGCCTTTTCCATCTAATCATATCAACAACCATCCTATCAGCATCGCTACCAGGGCAATGGGCAGGGCCAGCGCGGCAAACAGCATCCATAATTTCTTGCTGTCGGTGGGCAGCTTGCCGCAAACCTTACCGGTCTGTCCGTTCATTGCATAATAATACATCTTCCCGTCTCTTCCGGCATATGTCAACACCCATACGGGCAGCAGAACATAGTCCAGGCTTTCCTGCGTAAACCTTGATTCCATGTGACCTGGGGCAATGGAAGAGTACCCCGTTATGCTGCTTTTCAACAGACTTTTGGCATAACCCGCGAGCTCCTGCTTTGCGCCTTCCTCAAGCCGGCGCCACTCTATATCCCTTTTCTCCGCCATAAAGCCTGAGAGGTATGCCGTTGAAAACGGCAAAAAACCTCCCTCGTCAAATGGCTGTACAGCCTCCGCCAGGCTCAGGTTGGCCTTTTGCAGCGCGTTTTTAACGAACCCCTTAAAGCCTACAGTGCCTCCCCGGCAAACCCTGTACCTGCTGACCTCCCTGTTTTCGACATTGCCCGTACGCCATACGCGCACGTTTTCCGCTACAGCGTCAAGTCTGGCCTCGAGTTCCGCGTCCAGCATCCAATAGGGAAAATATACCCCAGACAGCATCTCTATCTGCCGCTTGCTGAAAAATGCCTTTGGCGTATATCTTTTCTTGCCTACCCATGACAGAAACCTTTCTACAGCCTGTTCGCGGGACAGCGCAAACGGTATAATTTTATCAGGGCTATACTCCCCTTCAAGCCGTCCTGAGAGCACGACAGGGTTATGGCAGTAAAAGCAAAACGTCGCCGCGGTAGTATTATCCGTAACTATCTCCGCGCCGCAGGTGGGGCACGAATAGATTATTGCGCCGCCTTTATCATCATCGCTATTGCATGAAGACGCCGTTTCTTTAGACCGGTTGGGCGCATACCGCAGCAGCAGCTCCTCTGAAAAAACGCTTTCGCAGTATGCACATTTAAACCCCTTGGATTCAGGGTCGAACCGAACGTCTCCATCACAGTTTGGACACTTGTATATCAATACCGG